>NZ_JBHVDD010000050.1:0-24835 GCF_042802995.1 Streptomyces sp. NPDC057438 | reverse complement strand
CCGCTGTGCCGCGGGGGGCGCCACCGCCACCGCCAGTGCCCCCGGGGGGGCCCCGCGCCCGGGGCCCCGCGGCGGCCGCGCCCGCGCCCCGGCCCCCCCACGACCGTCGGGGCGCGCACGACCGTCGGCGCGGCACGGCGAGCAAGCACGTGCTCGGGGGACGGATCAACGCGCGGGGGGCTGGTCGTCGGAGGCCGTCGGCTGATGGGCTGTCACGGCGCTGGGGACGGTGACGGCGGCACTGTTCCGCAGCACGCCGGATCCGGCCGTGGTCCGGTCGGCCGTGCCGCGGCCCAGCCAGAGCAGGAGGAGGCCGAACGCGCAGGCGAGCGCGGGCCAGTAGACGTAGCGGTAGTTCGTCGCCGGCACGATGGGCAGGTAGCCGAGGACATAGGCCGCCGAGCTGATGCCCAGCGCCCGGATCGGCAGGGAGAACCGCCCCTTGCCGGGACGGACGGCGAGCACCAGTGCGACGGCGAGCCAGAACCACCCCCGGAACAGGGGCCGCAGATCGGTGGCCACGCCGTTGACGTACGAGGCGAGGGTGGCTTCCAGCCGGGGGCGGGCCACCTCGATCCCGAGGTCGTTGCCGAAGACTCCCGGCTGGTACACGTACCCCGTCTCGAAGAGCAGGGCGGCGAAGACCCGCAGCCGGTACTGGAGATAGCCGGAGACGTGTCCGCGCATCTCGTGCAGCCACAGGGAGGTGAGCTGGTCGGCGTCCCGGGCCAGTCCGTCCGCCGAGCGCGGGTAGCAGGCCCAGTAGGCGTCCGACAGCGCGTCGACGCGGTCGCACTCCACGGCGGCGGACACCAGGCGCTCCCGCAGCTCCGGCCGGACGTCGGCCGACCGCAGTTCCTCCACGGTCAGGACGTGGACGAGGTCGTCGAGGATGATCTGCGCGCCCTGATCCGTCTGCACGGGCCGTGCGATCAAGGAGATCGCCGCGGCGGGCAGGACGACCGCGGCCAGCAGCGCCGCCGTGCACGCGGCCCAGGTGCGGCGCCCGGGGGAGCGCCACAGCGCGAGGACGAGCAGGACGAACATCGGGATCGCGGCGAGGAAGGCGTTCTTGCGCACGAGCACGGCGTAGGAGAGGAAGAGGACGCCCAGCCAGAACAGGCCCCACCGCATCCTCGGGGAGAGGCCGCGGTCCCGCAGCCGCAGCCCGACGAACGCCACCGCGCAGGCCGCCAGCAGCGCGCAGGCCGCGTGGACGTCCTTCCACACGACGCCGACGAACGTCAGCACGGGCGGAGTCAGCCCCAGACCGAGGACGGCGAGCGAACCGGCACGGTTCGCGGTCAGCTCCCAGACGCACCGGGCGAGCACCCACAGCGTGCCCCAGAGCACGACGGACTGGAGGACCGCCATCGACGCGGGCGTACCTGTGACGGCGATCAGCGCGCGCCACACGAGACTCAGCACGGGCGGATGCCAGTCGGTCAGCGGTGTCCTGCCCATGGCCTGCCGGAGCTGGTCGATGCTGTCGGGACTCATGTACCCGGGACTGAAGACGATGCTCGTGGCCAGGCAACACACCACGGCGACAGCGGCCAGCCACCAGCTCCAGTGCTTTTCGCCTGGAATACGCACCTTTTGTCCCATGCGGCGGATGCTAACAGCGCCGACAGGAGCGGACGGGGCAGGGCGCGAGGCGGATCGGGGTGCGAGGGGCACCGGGGTGCGCCGCGGATCCGGGCATTCGAGGGGCATCGGGGTGCGCCGCGGATCAGGGCGCGGTGCTGATCAGTGCGCGGTGCGGATCAGGGTGCGACGAAGACGTAGCGCCGGTACGTGAAGAAGCGGAAGAGGGTGGCGAGGACCCAGCCCAGCACGCGGGCGGTGTTGTCGCTGCCCATCGACTCCAGCCCGAGCAGATGGCGTGAGGCGAAGACCGTGCCCGCCGTGATGGCGACGCCGACCACGTTCACCAACAGGAACAGAGCCAGTTCCTGCGTCACGTTCTGGCGATGCCGGTGACGGTAGGTCCAGTAGCGGTTCCCCGCCCAGCTGAAGAGTGCCGCAGCGGCCGTCGCGAGGACGGAGGCCCGCACGGGGGCGGTCCGCATCACCCCGCCCTCCGTGCCGCCGGGAAGGCCGAACACCAGCAGGTTGTAGCCGCCGTTGTCCACCACGAAGGCCAACGCCCCGACGACACCGAACGCGGCGGCCTCGCGCCAGACACCCAGGACGGCGTCGCGCACACGCTGCGCCATGGATACGACAACCAGCACACGGCGAGCGTAACGACCCGGCGCGTCCCGACCGTCCGGACGCGCCCATGACGCATTATTTCCTCCTATCATCTGAAATTCCGTCGTCATCCGACACCGGGTCAGGTCCGGGTCAGACTGGGAGTGGCCGTGCAACCGACCATCGCGTGTGTCGTGCCGTGTCACAACGAGGAGGCCGCCGTCGGCAAGGTGGTGCGCGACCTGAGGATGGCCCTCCCCGAGGCGGACATCTACGTGTACGACAACGCCTCGACCGACCGCACGGTGGAGGTCGCCCGTGAGGCGGGCGCGATCGTCCGGGAGGAGCTACGCAAGGGAAAGGGCAATGTCATCCGGCGGGCCTTCGCCGATGTCGACGCCGACGCCCTGCTCCTCATCGACGGTGACGACACCTACGACGCCTCCCGGGCGCGCGAGCTGGTCAACCTGCTTTTCGAGGGGCCGTACGACCAGGTGGTCGGCGCCCGGCGCGAGACGGTCAGCGCCGCCTACCGGGTGGGGCACGCGACCGGCAACCGGCTGCTCACGGGCGCGGTGCGCTTCCTGTTCGGCAACGACGTGACCGACATGCTCAGCGGATACCGGGTCTTCTCGCGCCGCTTCGTCAAGTCCTTCCCGGCACTGGCCCGCCAGTTCGAGACGGAGACCGAGATGACCGTCCACGCGCTCCACCTCCGGCTCCCCACGGCCGAGGTGGAGGTGGACTACCGGGTCAGACCCGCCGGGAGCGAGAGCAAACTGCACACCTTCCGCGACGGCTGGCGCATCCTGCGGGTCATCCTCGACCTCGCCCGGCGCGAGCGGCCGTCGCTCGTCCACGCCGTGGTCGCGGGGCTCCTGGCTCTCGTGTCGGTCGTCCTCGGCATCCCCGTCATCGCCGACTTCATCCGCACGGGCACCGTGCCGCGCGTCCCCACGGCGATCCTCGCCGCGGCGATCATGACGATCGCGGTGCTCGTGCTGCTCGTCGGGTACATCCTGGAATCCCTGATGCACATGCGTCAGGAGCACTCCCGGCTCGTGCACCTCGCCTACGCGGCGCCGGGCCGCCCACCGCGCTACACCGGACACCGGCCCGGCACCGGTCCCGCGCCCGCCAGGAACATCTCGGGCAGCCCTCGGAACCGGTCGTTCGGCTGAGGGCAGGGTTTCCTGTCGCTGTCGCTGTCGCTGTCGCTGTCGCTGTCGCTGTCGCTGTCGCTGTCGCTGTCGCTGTCGCTGTCGCCGTCGGCCGCAGGACTCCCCGTCAGCCCGTCCCGGTCGACGGTCACCATGGACAAGAAGCGCCGCTGCCGGAACTCGTCGCGGCTCTGACGGAAGCCCACAACTCGGGCCGCGCTTTACTGTCGCCTCGGCCGTCCTCGTACCCGTGAGTCACTGATCAGACTGGTTGATCCCGCTGACCACAGGCTACGAGGGGAACACTCATGACTGGCTCGCGTATCGCCGCCGTCGGCCACTACCAGCCCGCCAAGGTGCTCACCAACCAGGACCTGGCGGGCCTGGTCGACACGAGTGACGAGTGGATCACGAGCCGCGTGGGCATCCGCACCCGGCACATCGCAGGACCCGACGAACCCGTCGACGAGCTGGCCGGCCACGCCGCCGCCAAGGCGCTGGCCTCGGCCGGTCTCGGCCCGGAGGCCATCGACCTGGTCGTGGTCGCCACCTCCACCGCCATCGACCGCTCCCCGAACATGGCGGCCCGCGTCGCGAACCGCCTCTCCATCCCGAACCCGGCCGCCATGGACGTCAACGTCGTCTGCGCCGGGTTCACCCACGCGCTGGCCACCGCCGACCACGCCGTGCGCGCGGGTGCCGCCACCCGGGCGCTGGTCATCGGCGCCGACAAGATGTCCGAGGTCACGGACTGGACCGACCGCACGACCTGCGTCCTCGTCGGGGACGGGGCCGGCGCGGCCGTCGTCGAGGCCGCCGAGGAGCCCGGCATCGGGCCGGTGCTGTGGGGATCGGTGCCCGAGATGGGCAACGCCGTCCGTATCGAGGGCACCCCGCCGCGCTTCGCGCAGGAGGGCCAGAGCGTCTACCGCTGGGCCACCACCAAGCTGCCGCCCATCGCCCGCGCGGCCTGCGAGAAGGCCGGGCTCACCCCCGCCGACCTCGCCGCGGTCGTCCTGCACCAGGCCAACCTGCGGATCATCGAGCCCCTCTCGACGAAGATCGGCGCGGTCAACGCCGTGGTCGCCAAGGACGTCGTCGACTCCGGCAACACCTCGGCCGCGAGCATCCCCCTCGCCTTCTCCAAGCTCGTCGAACGCGGCGAGATCTCCAGCGGCGACCCGGTGCTGCTGTTCGGATTCGGCGGCAACCTGTCGTACGCCGGACAGGTCGTCCGCTGTCCGTGAGCCTCTGAACAGGGCGTTCGTGGTGCCCCGGGACGGTGTGACGAGACATACTCGTCGCCGCCCTGGTCATCGCGGGTCGTAGACTGTAGACGAAAGACAATCCATACTGGCTGTTGACTCGGACTATCCAGTCTTTCCAGTAAGGGCCGTTGGCTTTCCGTGTGCAGTACACCCAGTGGTGCTCTGGAGGGGGACCCGATGCTGTCGACCGGACTTCCGCAAGGGGCGGTGCCCAAGCTCGAACGCCCCGGCCCGCTGCGCGACCGCGTCTACGAGGCCCTCCTCGAACTCATCACCACGCGTGCGCTGCGCCCCGGCCAGCACCTCGTCGAGAGCGAACTCGCGGGGCACCTCGGGGTGTCCCGGCAGCCCGTCCGCGAGGCCCTCCAGCGCCTGAACACCGAGGGCTGGGTCGACCTCCGGCCCGCCCAGGGCGCCTTCGTCCACGAGCCGACGGAGGCGGAGGCCGACCAACTGCTGACGGTCCGTACCCTGCTGGAGGCCGAGGCCGCCCGGCTCGCCGCGGCGAACGCCGGTACGGCGGGCATCACGGCCCTGGAGGAGCTCTGCGCGCAGGGCGAGGGGGCCGTCGCCGCCGACGAGGTGGACGCGGCCGTCGCCCTGAACGCCCGCTTCCACGCCAAGGTCATGGAGCTGGCCGGCAACACGGTCCTCGCCGAGCTCGCCGCCCAGGTCGACCGCCGGGTCCGCTGGTACTACACCCCGGTCGCCCGGCAACGCGGCAGCCAGTCCTGGATCGAGCACCGCGAGCTGATCGCCGCCATCGCCGCCCGCGACGAGGCCCGTGCGACCCAGGTCATGCGCGCCCATACGGAGCACACGCGGAAGACGTATCACGAGCGGGAGAATTGACATGCTCCTCGCCCTGAAGGGCGAGGATTCCGGCCTTCCCTGACTGGTTGCCGTGCCGCTACGCGGCAGGGATTCCGGTCGGGAATCCGTGGCTTCCTGTTTCTTCTCGCCGTGCCGGGATCGCTCCTGGTCTTACCGGCGCTCCGCAGGCTTACCGGCAGGACCCCTGCGCTGGGAATGAGTTCCGGTAGCGGGCCCGTGTGGCGGAGCGGGCGGTCCTCGACGGCGGTGTGCTGCCGTACCGATCGGGCGGCGTGACCGGTCGGACCGCTGTCGCCGTCGCGGCGCGCGAGCGACCGCGGGCGCGTCATGGCTTGTCGCGCAGTTCCCCGCGCTCCGGAAGGGGCGCGGACCTGCGTCACCGGCCGCTGCCCTCATCCCCTTCTTTGTCCTCTCAGTGGAGAAAGTCGGCGCCGATTACTGCGCGACTTCTTCCCAGTCCCGGCAGCCACTGCTACGTTCCCCTCGAAAGCCAAGCATGGCGGTGCCGATAAGGCGGGAGGGGCTTGTGAGACGGATGACGGCTCGACCCGCGAACGCGCACCAGGCCAGGCTGCTGCGGCTGTTGCGGGACGGCGGACCCAACTCCCGGGCGCAGCTAGGCGACCGGGTCGACCTCTCGCGGTCGAAGCTGGCCGTGGAGGTGGACCGGCTCCTGGAGACGGGACTGGTCGTCGCCGACGGACTGGCCGCCTCGCGCGGCGGCCGCCGGTCGCACAACATCCGGCTCGCCCCCCAACTCCGCTTCCTCGGCGTCGACATCGGCGCCACCTCGATCGATGTGGCCGTCACCAACGCCGAGTTGGAGATCCTCGGCCACATCAACCAGCCCATGGACGTACGGGACGGGCCGGTCGCCGTCTTCGAACAGGTGCTGTCCATGGCGGCCAAGCTGCGGGCCTCCGGGCTGGCGGAGGGGTTCGACGGCGCCGGCATCGGCGTACCCGGACCGGTCCGCTTCCCCGAGGGCGTCCCCGTCGCCCCGCCGATCATGCCGGGCTGGGACGGCTTCCCGGTGCGCGAGGCGCTCAGCCAGGAACTCGGCTGCCCCGTCATGGTCGACAACGACGTGAACCTGATGGCGATGGGGGAGCAGCACGCGGGCGTCGCCCGTTCCGTGGGCGACTTCCTCTGCGTCAAGATAGGCACCGGCATAGGCTGCGGCATCGTCGCCGGTGGCGAGGTCCACCGTGGGACGACGGGCAGCGCCGGCGACATCGGGCACATCCTCGCCGTGCCGGACGGCCGCCCCTGTGCCTGCGGCAACCGGGGCTGCCTGGAGGCCCACTTCAGCGGCGCGGCCCTCGCCCGTGACGCCGAGGAAGCCGCCCGGCAGGGACTCTCGGTGGAACTCGCCTCCCGGCTGGAGATCAACGGCACCCTGTCCGCCGTCGACGTGGCCGCCGCGGCCGCCGCCGGCGACGCCACCGCGCTCGACCTGATACGCGAGGGCGGCAACCGCACCGGCCAGGTCATCGCCGGGCTCGTCAGCTTCTTCAACCCCGGCCTCGTGGTGATCGGCGGCGGGGTGACCGGCCTCGGCCACACCCTGCTCGCCGCCATCCGCACCCAGGTCTACCGCCAGTCACTGCCCCTCGCCACCAACAATCTGCCCATCGTGCTGGGGGAGTTGGGGCCCACCGCCGGCGTCATCGGCGCGGCCCGCCTCATCAGCGACCACCTGTTCTCACCCGCGTAAGCCCCCGGAAGCCGCCCCGGGTCCGCGATGGCCCGCGAAGGCGACGCCCCCGACACGGATCACCGGCACAGCGCTTCGCTCCGCCCTGCCCTGCCCTGAACACGCCTGCCCACGCACGCGCACCGCCCTGCAACCGGCCCGCACGCCCGCCAAGGGGAACTCATGGCACCAGAATTACCGCTGCTCACCATGTCAGGCATCACCAAGTCGTTCCCCGGAGTCCGGGCCCTGGACGGTGTCGACCTCGACGTCCAGGCCGGCGAGGTCCACTGTCTGCTCGGCCAGAACGGCGCCGGGAAATCCACCCTGATCAAGGTCCTGGCCGGCGCCCACCAGCCCGACGACGGCACGATCACCTGGCGGGGCGAACCCGTCACCCTGAAGTCCCCGATCGCCGCCATGCGCCTGGGCATCGCCACCATCTACCAGGAACTCGACCTGGTCGAGGGCCTGTCGGTGGCCGAGAACGTCCACCTGGGTCATGAACCCACGGCCGCCGGCTTCGTCGTACGCGGAAGGGCGGCGCGGGCCTCGACAGCCGCACTCCTCAAGCGACTTGGGCACCCCGAGGTCGATCCGGCGCGGCTCGTCGGCGAGTTGTCGGCCGCCCAGCGACAGATCGTCTCCATGGCGCGGGCGCTCTCCCACGACGTACGGCTGATCGTGATGGACGAACCGTCGGCCGCGCTCGACCCGGACGAGGTCGACAACCTCTTCCGGATCGTGGCGGACCTGACCGCGGCCGGGGTGGCCGTCGTCTACATCTCGCACCGCCTGGAGGAGATCCGGCGGATCGGCGACCGGGTGACCGTGCTGAAGGACGGGCGGGCCGTGGCCGGCGGGCTGCCCGCGAAGTCCACGCCGACGCGCGAGGTCGTGGCCCTGATGACCGGTCGGAACGTCGAGTACGTCTTCCCCGACCGGCCGGCCGCGCCCCCCGAGCAGAGCGCACCCGTCCTGGAGGTGCGGGGGCTGGCGCGCGCCGGGGAGTTCGAGCCCCTCGACCTGGAGGTGCGGCCCGGCGAGATCGTGGGCCTCGCCGGACTCGTCGGGTCGGGGCGGTCGGAGATCCTGGAGACGATCTACGGCGCCCGGCGGCCGACCGCGGGCCGGGTGAACGTGGACGGCAAGCCGTTGAAGCCCGGCAGCGTCCGGGCCGCCGTCCGGGCCGGACTCGGGCTCGCCCCCGAGGAGCGCAAGGCGCAGGGGCTGCTGATGCTGGAGTCCGTCACCAGGAACGTCTCCGTGTCGTCGATGCCCCGCTTCGCGCGCGCCGGCTGGATCGACCGGAGCGCCGAGCACCGCGCCGCGCGGGCCGCGACCCGCGAGCTGTCCCTGCGCCCCGACAACCCCGACGTACCGGTCCGCACCCTCTCCGGAGGCAACCAGCAGAAAGCGGTGCTCGCCCGCTGGCTGCTGCGCGGCTGCCGGGTCCTGCTGCTCGACGAGCCGACCCGTGGCGTCGACGTGGGCGCCCGCGCCGAGCTGTACGCGGTGGTCCGCCGGCTCGCCGACGAGGGGCTCGCCGTACTGCTGGTCTCCAGCGAGGTGCCGGAGGTCCTCGGCCTCGCCGACCGGGTGCTCGTCCTGCGCGAGGGCCGGGTCGTGCACACGGCGCCCGCCCGTGAGCTGGACGAACACCGCGTCCTCGACCTCGTGATGGAAGGAAGTCCGGTGGCCAGTGTGGGAAGTCCGGCAGCCGGTGCGGGGAGCCCCGTGACCGGTGAAGGGAGCTCGTCGTCATGACCCAACCCGTGTCCCCTCCCCGGGACGCCGACAAGGCCGCACCCGTCGACGCGCCGCCCGCCTGGCGGGCCCGCGCGTTCCGCGCCGATGTCCGCACCCTCTCGCTCGTCGGTGTCCTCGCCGCGCTGATCCTCATCGGCGGCCTCACCCGGCCCGACGAGTTCCTCGACACCCGCAACCTCCAACTCGTGCTCACCCAGGCCTCGGTGATCGGTGTCGTCACCGTCGGCATGACCTTCGTCATCACCTCCGGCGGCATCGACCTGTCCGTCGGTGCGATCGTCGCCCTGGCCTCCGTGTGGGCGACGACCGTGGCCACCCAGGAGTACGGATTCGCCGGCATCCTCTTCACGGCGATGATCGTCGGCGTCGGCTGCGGGCTGGTGAACGGGCTGCTCGTCGCCTACGGCGGGATGGTCCCCTTCATCGCGACCCTGGCCATGCTCGCCTCGGCCCGCGGACTGGCCCTGCAGATCACCGACGGCAGCACCCAGGTCGTCACCGTCGGCTCCGTCCTGGACCTCGGCGAGCGTGACGCGTACGTCCTCGGCATCCCCCCGCTCGTCCTGGTCTTCGCGGTCGTGACGATCATCGGCTGGCTGGTGCTGAACCGCACCACCTTCGGCCGGCGCACGGTCGCCGTCGGCGGCAACGCGGAGGCGGCCCGGCTCGCGGGCATCGACGTCCGCCGCCAGCGGCTCTATCTGTACCTGCTCTCCGGGCTGTGCTGCGGCATCGCCGCGTTCCTGCTGATCGTGCTGTCCGGCTCGGGCCAGAACACCAACGGCAACCTCTACGAACTCGACGCCATCGCCGCCGCCATCATCGGCGGAACCCTGCTCAGCGGTGGCCGGGGCACCATCACCGGCTCGGTCCTCGGCGTCCTGATCTTCACCACGATCACCAACATCTTCGCGCTCAACAACCTGCAGAGCGACGTCCAGCAGATCGCCAAGGGAGCGATCATCGTCGCCGCGGTCCTGGTCCAGAGACGTACGGCAAGCACGACCTGAGACACCGAAGAGCCGACACGGGAAAGGTCCCACGCCATGTCAGAGATCACCAGCCGCAGAAGACTGCTCTTCGGAACCGCCGCCGTCTCGGCCGGCGCCCTCCTCGCCGGTTGCACCAGCAACGAACCCAAGGACGACCGGGCCGCCGACGATCAGCCGGCCGCCGACGACAAGCCCGGCAAGGCGGTCACCATCGGCTTCGCCGGACCCCAGGCCGACCACGGCTGGCTCAACGCGATCAACCAGAACGCCAAGAGCCGTGCCGAGCGGTACGAGGACGTCACCCTGGAGATCACCGAGGGCTCCAACGACACGGCCCAGCAGATCGGGCAGATCGAGACCCTCATCAACAAGAAGGTCGACGTCCTGGTGGTGCTGCCGGCCGACGGCAAGGCGCTCACCCAGGTCGGCCTGAAGGCGATGCGGGCGGGCATCCCCGTCGTCAACCTCGACCGGATCTTCAACTCGCCCCAGGCGTACCGCTGCTGGATCGGCGGTGACAACTACGGCATGGGGCTGAACGCCGGGCACTACATCGGCGAGCAGCTCAAGGACAAGAGCGACGCCCGTGTCATCGAGCTGGCAGGACTCGACAACCTGGAGCTGACCAAGCAGCGCACCCAGGGCTTCGACGACGCGCTGAAGAACTACCCGAACATCAAGAAGGTGGCCCGCCAGGCCGCCGAGTTCACGGTCGAGTCGGGCCAGGCCAAGATGGCCCAACTCCTCCAGGCGCAGTCGAAGTTCGACGCCCTGTGGAACCACGACGACGACCAGGGCGTGGGTGCCCTGCGCGCCATCGAGCAGGCGGGGCGCGACGACTTCCTGATGGTCGGCGGCGCGGGCGCGCTGTCCGCGTTCCAGGCGATCAAGAAGGACGACGGGGTGCTGAAGGCCACCGTCCTCTACCCCCCGACCATGGCCGCCTCCGCGATCGACCTCGCCCGCGCCCTCGGCCAGGGCAAGGGCGTCGGAGGCCTCGCCGAGTTCGAGATCCCGTCCTCGCTGACCCTCTACTCGGCCGTCGTCGACAAGGCCAACGTCGACCAGTACATGTCCACCGGCTTCAAGTGACGGGAGCCGTCGAAGGGGCCCGACCCGTGGTCGGGCCCCGCCCCCACCGCGCCGCCACGACGAGGAGGACACACGCATGGGACAGCCGCAGCAGCCCGACCAGGCCGAGGCGGAGGAGTCAGGAACACCGGCGTCCGAGGCGGGCGTGAACCCGCCCGACGGCGGGCGCGGCAGACCGGCGCTGCGCGTCGGCATGGTCGGCTACGCCTTCATGGGGGCCGCCCACTCCCAGGGCTGGCGCACGGCGGGGCGGGTCTTCGACCTGCCGCTCGACCCCGTGCAGGCCGCCGTGTGCGGACGGGACGGCGACGCGGTGCGGGCCATGGCGGACCGGCACGGGTGGGCGACGACGGAGACGGACTGGCGCGCGCTGATCGCCCGGGACGACATCGACCTCATCGACATCTGCACCCCCGGCGACAGCCACGCCGAGATCGCCCTCGCCGCCCTGGCCGCGGGCAAGCACGTGCTCTGCGAGAAGCCCCTCGCCAACACCGTCGCGGAGGCGGAGGAGATGGCGGAAGCGGCCGAAGAGGCGTACGGACGTGGCCAGTTGGCGATGGTCGGCTTCAACTACCGCCGGGTGCCCGCCACCGCGCTCGCCCGCCGTATGGTCGCCGAGGGCCGGCTGGGAGCCCTGCGGCACCTGCGGGTGACATACCTTCAGGACTGGCTCGTGGACCCCGAGTTCCCTCTCACCTGGCGGCTGCGCAAGGAGTCGGCCGGCTCCGGGGCGCTCGGCGACCTCGGCGCCCACATCGTCGACCTCGCGCAGTACATGGCCGGCGAACCCGTGATCGGCGTGTCCGCGCTGATGGAGACCTTCGTACGCGAACGGCCCCTCCCCGCCGGCGCGTCCGCCGGTCTGGCGTCCACCGGCGCCGCGGCGGGCCGGGGTGCGGTCACCGTCGACGACACCGCCCTGTTCACCGGTCGTTTCGCCTCCGGCGCCGTCGCCTCCTTCGAGGCGACCCGCTTCGCCACCGGTCGCAAGAACGCCCTGCGCATCGAACTCAACGGCGAGCGGGGCTCGTTGGCCTTCGATCTGGAGCGCCTCAACGAACTCGCCTACCACGACCACACCGAGCCGGCCGCCCACGCGGGCTTCCGCCGCATCCTCGTCACCGAGCCCGACCACCCCTACCTGGACGCCTGGTGGCCGCCGGGCCACGGCCTCGGCTACGAGCACACCTTCGTCCACCAGGTCCGCGACCTGGTCCACGCCGTCGCGGCGGGCCGCCGGCCCGAGCCGTCCTTCACCGACGGGCTCCAGGTGCAGCGCGTGCTCGCGGCCGTCGAGGAAAGCGCCGAGAAGAACTCCGTCTACACGCCGACCCACACCCCCACCTCGGTCTGAGGAGACCCGGACATGCCGCGCGACTTCACGCTCTTCACCGGCCAATGGGCCGACCTGCCGCTCGAAGAGGTCTGCCGCCTCGCTCGTGACTTCGGCTACGACGGACTCGAACTCGCCTGCTGGGGTGACCACTTCGAGGTCGACAAGGCACTCGCCGACCCGTCGTACCTGACCTCCCGGCACCAGCTCCTGGAGAAGTACGGCCTGAAGTGCTGGGCCGTCTCCAACCACCTCGTGGGCCAGGCCGTGTGCGACGCCATCATCGACGAACGTCACCGCGCCATCCTGCCCGCCCGCATCTGGGGCGACGGCGAGCCCGAGGGCGTACGGCAGCGGGCCGCCGCCGAGATGGCCGACACCGCGCGGGCCGCCGCCGCCTTCGGCGTCGACACCGTCATCGGTTTCACCGGCTCCGCGATCTGGCACCTGGTCGCCATGTTCCCGCCCGCCCCCGAGTCGATGATCGAGCGCGGCTACGAGGACTTCGCGACGCGCTGGAACCCGATCCTCGATGTCTTCGACGCCGAGGGCGTCCGGTTCGCCCACGAGGTCCACCCCAGCGAGATCGCCTACGACTACTGGACGACCCAGCGCGCCCTGGAGGCCGTCGACCGCCGTCCTGCGTTCGGGCTGAACTTCGACCCTTCGCACTTCGTGTGGCAGGACCTCGACCCGGTCGGCTTCCTGTGGGACTTCCGCGACCGGATCTACCACGTGGACTGCAAGGAGGCCCGCAAGCGCCTCGACGGCCGCAACGGCCGCCTCGGCTCGCACCTGCCCTGGGGCGACCCCCGGCGCGGCTGGGACTTCGTGTCGGCCGGCCACGGCGACGTCCCCTGGGAGGACGTCTTCCGGATGCTCCGCTCGATCGACTACCGGGGCCCGATCTCCGTGGAGTGGGAGGACGCCGGCATGGACCGGCTCCAGGGCGCCCCCGAGGCCCTCGCCCACCTCAAGGCGTTCGACTTCGAATCGCCGACGACCTCGTTCGACGCGGCGTTCGGCGGCAACGAGTAGCGCTTCCCCGTCTTCCGGGGTGACGGCGCACCCCGGCGTACCGCACACACCCGTACACCTCCGTACGACCAGCCCCACTCTGGAGGCATTTCGTGCACCCGTACGACGACAACAGACACCCCACCAGCGCCACCAGCACCTTCAGACGCCGCGGACTGCGCGGACCGATCGCCCTGCTGAGCGGTCTGCTGCTCGCGGGCGCCTCGCTGTCGCTCACCGCACCCCCGGCGGGCGCGGCCGGTGCCGAACCGAAGGCAGCGGCCGCCGAGGACTTCCAGCAGGTCACCCTCGCCAAGGGCGAACCGGAGGTCGGCGAGCCCATGTCGCTCGCCGTCCTCCCCGACCGTTCGGTCCTGCACACCTCGCGCGACGGCGAACTGCGGCTCACCGACGCGGCCGGCAACACCAGGCTCGCCGGCAAGCTCGACGTGTACAGCCACGACGAGGAGGGCCTCCAGGGCATAGGCGTCGACCCGGGCTTCGCCGACAACCGTTTCATCTACCTGTACTACGCGCCCCCGTTGAACACCCCGGCCGGTGACGCCCCCGAGACCGGCACGGCCGCCGACTTCGCGCCCTTCGACGGCGTCAACCGGCTCTCCCGCTTCGTCCTGAAGGCCGACGGCACACTCGACAAGGCCAGCGAGAAGAAGGTCCTCGACGTCCCCGCCTCGCGGGGCATCTGCTGCCACGTCGGCGGTGACATCGACTTCGACGCGGCGGGCAACCTGTACCTGTCGACGGGCGACGACAGCAACCCGTTCCAGTCGGACGGCTTCACCCCCATCGACGAGCGCGCCAACCGCAACCCGGCCTTCGACGCCCAGCGCACCTCCGGCAACACCAACGACCTGCGCGGCAAGATCCTGCGTATCAAGGTCGGCGCCGACGGCTCCTACACCGTCCCCGACGGCAACCTCTTCGCGCCGGGCACGGCGAAGACCCGCCCCGAGATCTACGCGATGGGCTTTCGCAACCCGTTCCGCTTCAGCGTCGACAAGAAGACCGGCGTCCTCTACGTCGGCGAGTACGGCCCCGACGCGGGCGCCGCCAACCCCTCGCGCGGCCCGGCCGGACAGGTCGAGTTCGCCCGCGTCACCAAGCCGGGCAACTTCGGCTGGCCCTACTGCACCGGCAAGAACGACGCCTATGTCGACTACGACTTCGCCACCCGCACCTCCGGCGCGGCCTTCGACTGCGCCGCCCCGAAGAACACCTCGCCCAACAACACCGGTCTGACCGACCTGCCGCCCGCCGAGCCCGCCTGGATCCCCTACAACGGGGCCAGCGTCCCGGAGTTCGGCGACGGCTCGGAGTCACCCATGGGCGGGCCGGTCTACCACTACGACGCCTCGCTCGACTCCCCGGTGAAGTTCCCCGAGGCCTACGACGGCGACTTCTTCGCCGGTGAGTTCGGCCGCCGCTGGATCAAGCGGATCACCAGCGACGCCGACGGCACCGTCCAGGCCATCAACAACGTGCCCTGGACCGGCACCCAGATCATGGACATGGCCTTCGGCCCGGACGGCGCGCTGTACGTCCTCGACTACGGCATCTCCTGGTTCGGCGGTGACGAGCACTCCGCCCTCTACCGCATCGAGAACGCCACCGACGGCCACTCCCCGGTCGCCGCCGCCGCGGCCGACCGCACCTCGGGCCAGGCCAGACTGAGGGTCCGCTTCTCCTCCGAGGGCACCACCGACCAGGACGGCGACTCCCTCACCTACCGCTGGGACTTCGGCGACGGCGGCACCTCCACGGCCGCCAACCCCCGCTACACCTACCGGACGAACGGCACCTACACGGCGACCCTGACCGCCAAGGACTCCACCGGCCGCACCGGCAGCGCGAGCGTGCGGATCGTGGTCGGCAACACCGCGCCCGAGGTCGAGCTGCGCCTGCCCGAGGACGGTCAGCTGTTCTCGTTCGGTGACGCCGTCCCGTTCAAGGTGCGGGTACGCGACAAGGAGGACGGCAGCACGATCGACTGCGCCAAGGTCAAGGTCACCTTCGTCCTCGGCCACGACAGCCACGGCCACCCGGTGACCTCCGCCAACGGCTGTACCGGCACCATCAAGACCAGCGCCGACGGCGGTCACGACGAGAACGCCAACATCTTCGGGGTGTTCGACGCCGAGTACACCGACGGCGGGGGCGGCGGCCAGGACCCGCTGACCACCCACGACCGGCACGTCGTCCAGCCCACCCACCGCCAGGCCGAGCACTACGGCGACTCCTCCGGCATCGCGGTCCAGTCCAAGGACACCGCCCACGGCGGCAAGACCGTCGGGAACATCGACAACGGCGACTGGATCTCCTTCGAGCCGTACGTCCTGTCCGACGTCACGAAGATCACCGCACGGATCTCCTCCGGGGGCACCGGCGGTAAACTGGAGGTCCGCGCCGGATCGCCGACCGGCCCTCTCCTCGGCAGCGCCACCGTGCCGGTGACCGGCGGCTGGGACTCCTTCCAGGACGTCACGGCCGACCTGTCCAAGGGCCCGCGCGGCAGCACCACGCTCTACCTGGTGTTCAAGGGCGGCGACACCGGCGGCCTGTTCGACGTGGACGACTTCACCTTCACGAAGCGGTGAGGGGGCGCCATGCCGACGAACCGACGACTGGTGACCGCGCTGGCCGGCGCCGTCCTGCTGGTCGCGGGCGTGTCCGGACCGGCCGTGTCCGATGAGGCGGACCGCTCCTCGGGCCACGAGGACGAACGCCGCGTGCTGGTCTTCTCCAAGACCGCCGGTTTCCGCCACGACTCGATCCCGGAGGGCGTCACGGCCGTACGGGAACTGGGCGCGGCCCACGGCTTCGCCGTCGACGCCACGGAGGACGCCGGCGCCTTCACCAAGCGCAACCTGCGGCGCTACGACGCCGTGGTGTTCCTCTCGACCACGGGCGACGTGCTGGACCCGGCCCAGCAGAGCGCGTTCGAGCGGTACATCAAACGCGGGGGCGCCTATGTGGGCGTCCACGCGGCCGCCGACACCGAGTACGACTGGGCCTTCTACGGCGGGCTCGCGGGCGCGTACTTCCAGGGGCACCCCCCGATCCAGCCGGCGACCGTCGAGGTCGAGGACCACGCCCACCCGGCCACCGCCGGGCTGGGCGCCACCTGGAACCGCACGGACGAGTGGTACAACTACCGCTCCAACCCCCGGGACCGGGCCCGTGTCCTCGCCTCGCTCGACGAGTCGTCGTACAGCGGGGGCACCATGAACGGCGACCATCCCATCGCCTGGTGCCAGGACTACGAGGGCGGCCGCGCCTTCTACACCGGCGGCGGTCACACCAAGGAGTCCTTCGCCGAACCCGCCTTCCGGCAGCATCTGCTCGGCGGCATCCGGTGGGCGATCGGCGAGGTCCGGGCCGACTGCCGACCGGAGAACGGCTATCGGCCGCTGTTCGACGGAACGTCCCTGGACGGCTGGCGCCAGGCGGGACCGGGCTCGTTCACCCTGTCCGGCGACGGCTCGATCACCTCGTCCGGCGGGATGGGGATGCTCTGGTACGCCGCCCGGAGCTTCGGGTCGTACTCCCTGAAGCTCGACTGGAGGATGTCCAGCACCTCGGGCGACGACAACTCCGGCGTCTTCGTGGGCTTCCCGCCCTCGGACGACCCCTGGTCCGCCGTGGACAACGGCTACGAGGTCCAGATCGACGCCACCGACGTGCCCGAGAGGACCACCGGGTCCGTCTACGGCTTCCGCTCCGCCGACCTCAGGAAACGCGACCGCGCCCTGAACCCGCCGGGGGAGTGGAACACGTACGAGATCCGCGTGGAGGGCGAGCGCCTGCGCGTCTACCTCAACGGCGTGCGGATCAACCAGTTCACCAACCGCGATCCGGTACGGAGCCTGCGCGACGGCCACCTCGGCATCCAGAACCACGGGGCCGGCGACCAGGTGTCCTTCCGTGACATCCGGATCAAGGAACTGCCCGCACGGGCCGCCGGCAGGGCGGACTCGCCGCCGGGCGACTGAGCGACGGCGGGCGGGGGACGCCGGACCCCCGCCCGCCGTCTCGCCCGCCCTTCCCCTTCCCTCTTCCCCACGGAGGGTTGCCGGCCCTTCCCACCCCTGGCCCGACGAGGAGGCTGCCCATGTCCGCGTCCGTGTCCGTCACCCCACCGAGCATCGGCGTCTGGCTGATCGGAGCGCGGGGTTCCGTCGCCACCACCGTCGTCGCGGGCTGTGCGGCCGTCACGGCGGGTCTGCACGCCCCGACGGGCATGGTCACCGAGACCCCTCTCCTCGCCGACTCCGGCCTCCCGTCGCTCTCGGCCCTCGTCTTCGGCGGCCACGACACGGCCGACTGCCCGCTGCCCAAGCGCGCGGAGACCCTGGTCGCCGACGGGGTCCTGCCGCACGGTCTCCCCGCGGCCGTCGCCGCCGAACTGGCCGCCGCCGACCGGGAGATCCGGCCCGGCGGCCCCCTCCCGGGCGACACCCGGACCCCCGACGAGCTGATCACCTCCCACACCGCCGACATCCAGGACTTCGTACGACGCCGGAGGCTGACCCGGGCCGTGGTGGTGAACGTCGCCTCCACGGAACCCGCCCCCGTCGGCGCCGCCCTGCCGCCCAGCTCGCTCTACGCGGCGGCCGCCCTCCGCGCGGGCTGCCCCTACGTGAACTTCACCCCGTCGGCCGGCCTCCACCACCCGATGCTCGCTTCCCTCGCCGACTCCTGCGGCCTCCCGTACGCCGGCCGCGACGGCAAGACCGGCCAGACCCTGCTGCGGTCCGTCCTCGGCCCGATGTTCGCCCAGCGGGCCCTGGCCGTCCGGGCCTGGTCCGGCACCAACCTCCTCGGCGGGGGCGACGGCGCCGCCCTCGCCGACCCGGCCGCGGCCGCCGCGAAGAACGCCGGCAAGGAACGCGTCCTGACCGACAGCCTGGGCGCCACCCCCGAGGGCGCGACCCACATCGACCTCGTCCCCGCCCTCGGCGACTGGAAGACGGCCTGGGACCACATCGCCTTCGACGGCTTCCTCGGCACCCGGATGGTCCTCCAGACCACCTGGCAGGGCTGCGACTCAGCCCTCGCCGCCCCCCTCGTCCTGGACCTCGCCCGCCTCCTGGCAGGCGCCCACGAGGCGGGCCTCACCGGGCCCCTGGCCGAACTGGGCTTCTACTTCAAGGACCCGGTGGGGGAGGGCCCGACGGCACTGGGGGAGCAGTACGCGGCACTGGCGGGGTTCGCGGAGCGGCTGCGGACGGCACCCGAGCGTGCGGCCGAACCGCGCGAGGAGACGCGATGAGCCACCCCGAGAGCCCCCTCGCCTTCGGCTACGGCACCAACGGCCTCGCCGACCTCCGGCTCCACGACGCCCTCGCCCTCCTCGCCGACCTCGGCTACGACGGAGTGGGTCTGACGCTCGACCACATGCACCTCGACCCGCTCGCCCCCGGCCTCGCCGCCCGCACCCGCCGTCTCGCCCGCCGGCTGGACGACCTCGGCCTGACGGTCACCGTGGAGACCGGCGCCCGCTATGTGCTCGACCCCCGCCGCAAACACGGCCCCACCCTCCTGGACGCCGACCCGGACGACCGCGCCCGCCGCACCGACCTGCTGCTCCGTGCCGTACGGGTCGCCGCCGACCTCGGGGCCCACGCCGTGCACTGCTTCAGCGGAGTCGTCCCGCCCGGCACGGACGAGGACACCGCCTGGAAACGCCTGCCCGACACGCTCACCCCCGTCCTCGACGCCGCCACCGCCGCCGGTGTCCCCCTCGCGGTCGAACCCGAACCCGGCCATCTCCTCGCCACGCTCGCCGACTTCCACCGCCTGCGCGAGGCCCTCGACAGTCCCGCCGCCCTCGGCCTGACCCTCGACATCGGTCACTGCCAGTGCCTCGAACCCCTTCCGCCCGCCGACTGCGTCCGCGCCGCCGCGCCCTGGCTCCGCCACGTCCAGATCGAGGACATGCGCCGTGGCGTCCACGAACACCTGCCGCTCGGCGAGGGCGAGATCGACTTCCCGCCCGTCCTCGCGGCCCTGGCCGCCGTCGGCTACCGAGCCCTCACCGTCGTCGAACTGCCCCGCCACTCCCACGCCGGCCCCCACTTCGTCGAACGGTCCCTCTCGTTCCTCGAACGGACCCTCGGCCGTCGCCACGGCACGGCCTGCTGCACCGCCCGTCCCGGGAGCCCCTCGTGACCCACCCCCAGAGCCCGGTCGACCTGCACCGTCACCTGGACACCCGCCTCACACAACCCGCCCGCACCTGGCTGGCGCGGGCGCTGGACGAGGCCGCCGACCATCCGGGCACCCATGGCCCCCTGTCCGTCTGGGAGCTGCGGCTCGCCGAGGCGGGCCGGCGCTGCGGCCCCGAACACGCCGACGCCGTCCGCGTCCTGATCCTGCACGCGGCCCGCGCCGACGCCGGCGCGCTCACCCGGGTCTACCGCCAGGGCACCGCCGACGAACGCCGCGCGGTGCTGCACGCGCTGCCCCACCTGGTGCCCGGTCCCGAGGCGCTGCACCTCGTCGAGGACGCCCTGCGCACCAACGACACCCGCCTCGTCGCCGCCGCCCTCGGCCCGTACGCCGCCCGCCATCTGGCCCCGCACCACTGGCGGCACGCCGTCCTCAAGTGCCTGTTCACCGGAGTACCCGTCGACGAGGTCGCCGAACTGCCCCGCCGTGCCCGGGCCGACACTGAACTCGCCCGCATGCTCCGCGCCTTCGCCGAGGAACGTACCGCCGCGGGCCGTCCCGTACCCGAGGACCTGCACCGCGTCCTGGCCCTGACCGCGCCCCCACCGGCCGACGCGCACGCCCGCGACGGCAGCCCCGGCCTTCACGGCAAGGAGTCCTGATGCGCATCTTCGACCCCCACATCCACATGACGTCACGCACCACCGACGACTACGAGGCGATGCGCGCGGCGGGCGTCCGCGCGGTCGTGGAGCCGGCCTTCTGGCTGGGGCAGCCCCGCACCTCCGCGGCCTCCTTCGTCGACTACTTCGACTCCCTCCTGGGCTGGGAGCCCTTCCGCGCCGCCCAGTACGGCATCGCCCACCACTGCGCCCTCGCCCTCAACCCCAAGGAGGCGAACGACCCGCGGTGCACTCCGGTGCTGGACCTGCTGCCTCGCTACCTGCTCAAGGACCGCGTCGTCGCCGTCGGGGAGATCGGCTACGACTCCATGACCCCGGCCGAGGACCAGGCGCTCGAACAGCAGCTGCACCTGGCCGCCGACCACGGTCTGCCCGCCCTCGTCCACACCCCGCACCGGGACAAGCTCGCCGGCCTGCGCCGCACCCTCGACGCCGTACGGGCCTCCGCCCTGCCCGTCGACCGGGTGCTGCTGGACCACCTCAACGAGACCACCGTCGCAGAGGCGAGGGACAGCGGCGCCTGGCTGGGCTTCTCGGTCTATCCCGACACGAAGATGGACGAGCAGCGCATGGTCGCCGTCCTCCAGGAGTTCGGCCCGGAGAAGGTGCTGGTCAACTCCGCCGCCGACTGGGGCAGAAGCGACCCCCTCAAGACCCGCAGGGTCGCCGACGCCCTGCTCGCCGCCGGCTTCGACGAGGACGACGTCGACCTCGTGCTGTGGCGCAACCCCGTCGCCTTCTACGGGCTCAGCGGCCGCCTCGCCCTCGACGTCACCGGCACGGACCCCACACACGAGGGCAACAGCATCCTGCGCGGCGGTGAGTGACCCGTGCGCTTCCGCCACCCCGACGGCTCCACCGTCCACCTCGCCTACTGCACCAACGTGCACCCGGCCGAGACCCTCGACGGCGTCCTCACCCAGCTCCGCGACCACTGCGAGCCCGTACGCCGCCGTCTCGGCCGCGACCGTCTCGGCATCGGCCTGTGGCTGGCCAGGGACGCCGCCACGGCCCTGGTGACCGACCCGTCCGCCCTGCGCGGCCTGCGTGCCGAACTCGACCGGCGCGGCCTGGAAGTGGTCACCCTCAACGGCTTCCCCTATCAGGGCTTCGGTGCCGAAGAGGTCAAGTACCGCGTGTACCGGCCCGACTGGGCCGACCCCGAGCGCCTGGACCACACCACCTCCCTCGCCCGCGTCCTGGCCCGGCTGCTCCCCGACGACGTCACCGAGGGCACCATCTCCACCCTGCCCCTGGCCTGGCGCACCGCCTACGACGACACCCGCGCCGCCCGGTCCCGCACGGCCCTGCGCACCCTCGCCGAGAGACTCGACGCCGTGGCCGAGCTGACCGGCCGCTCCATCCGGATCGGCCTGGAGCCCGAACCGGGCTGCACCGTCGAGACCACCGCCGACGCCATCGGCCCCCTGACCGACATCGGCCACGACCGCATCGGCATCTGTGTCGACACCTGCCACCTCGCCACCTCCTTCGAGGACCCGCACACCGCCCTGGACGCGCTCACCCGGGCCGGTGTCCCGGTCGTCAAGTCCCAGCTCTCCGCGGCCCTGCACGCCGCACACCCGCACCTGCCCGAGGTCCGCGCAGCCCTCGCCGCCTTCGACGAGCCCCGCTTCCTGCACCAGACCCGCACCCCCACCGCCGCCGGACTGCGCGGCACCGACGATCTCGGCGAGGCACTCCGGGGCGACGCCCTGCCCGACGCCTCCCCCTGGCGCGCCCACTTCCACGTTCCGCTCCACGCGGCCCCCGCCGCACCCCTCACCTCCACGCTCCCGGTCCTCAGGGCCGCCCTCGCTCACCTCGTCGGCGGTCCCCACCCCCTCACCCGCCACCTGGAGGTCGAGACCTACACCTGGCAGGCCCTGCCACCGGAACTGCGCCCCACCACACGCGCCCAGCTCGCCGACGGCATCGCCGCCGAACTCGCGCTCGTCCGCGACCTGTTGACGGACCTGGGTCTCAAGGAGCTGCCGTGAACCCCGAGGCAACCGCCCCTTCGCGCCCCGACGCCGGGCCCACCCCCCTCCTCGTCCTGGACGTCGTCGGCCTCACCCCTCGTCTCCTCGACCACATGCCCCACCTCAAGTCCCTCGGACAGTCCGGCTCCCGGGCCCCGCTCGGCACCGTCCTGCCCGCCGTCACCTGCACCGCCCAGTCCACCTTCCTGACCGGGATGCTCCCCGCCGAACACGGCATCGTCGGCAACGGCTGGTACTTCCGCGAACTCGGCGACGTGCTGCTGTGGCGCCAGCACAACGGCCTCGTCGCCGGCGACAAACTCTGGGACGCCGCCCGCCGCGTCCACCCCGGCTACACGGTCGCCAACATCTGCTGGTGGTACGCCATGGGCGCCGACACCGACATCACCGTCACCCCCCGCCCGATCTACTACTCCGACGGCCGCAAGGAACCCGACTGCTACACCCGGCCCCCGGCCCTGCACGACGAACTCACCGCGGAACTCGGCACGTTCCCCCTGTTCCACTTCTGGGGACCGGGCGCCGATCTCGTCTCCAGCCGATGGATCATCGACGCGACCCGCCACATCCTCCGCACCCGCCGCCCCGACCTGGCCCTGTGCTACCTCCCCCATCTCGACTACGACCTGCAGCGGTACGGCCCCGACGACCCCCGCTCCCTGAAGGCGGCCACCGAACTGGACCGGGCCGTGGCACCCCTGCTGGACCAAGCCCGCGCGGAGGGCCGTACCGTCGTCGCGCTCTCCGAGTACGGCATCACCCGCGCCGACCGCCCCGTCGACATCAACCGCGCCCTGCGTCGCGCCGGCCTCCTCGACGTGCACACCCAGGACGGCATGGAGTATCTCGACCCGATGGCCTCACGGGCCTTCGCGGTCGCCGACCACCAGATCGCCCATGTGTACGTACGCCGTGCCGAGGACCTGGACGCCACCAGAAAGGCCCTCGCGGACCTGCCCGGGATCGGCCGACTCCTCGACGACGAGGGCAAGAAGGCGCACCACCTCGACCATCCGCGCTCAGGCGAGCTGGTCGCCGTCGCGGAGCCGGACGCCTGGTTCACGTACTACTACTGGCTCGACGACGACCGTGCCCCCGACTTCGCGCGGCTCGTCGAGATCCACCGCAAACCCGGCTACGACCCGGTCGAGCTGTTCATGGACCCGCGCGACCCGTTGGTGAAGCTCAAGGCGGCCACGGCACTGGCACGCAAGAAACTGGGCCTGCGCTACCGCATGGCGGTCGTGCCGCTGGATCCCTCGCCTATTCGCGGCACCCACGGCCGCCTTCCCACGAGCGACGAGGACGGTCCGCTCATCATCTGCTCCACCCCCCGAGCCGTCGGCGACCGCGTGGCGGCCACCGATGTGAAAGCACTCCTGCTGCGCCTGGCCGGTCTCGGCGACCGGTGACAAGCACCCCCCTGTCCCGACTGGTCACAAGTGAAGCACTCACCACTGAAAACGCCCGCCCGATCAGAGGAGTTCCAGGCATGAGCCGCAACCGCACCACGGATCCCGAACTCACCCACCGCCTCAGCAGACGAGGCATGCTCGGCGTCGCCGCCGGCGCCACCGTCGCCGCCCTGCTGGGCACGGCCGCCCCCGCCCAGGCCGCGGGCGGCACCGAGGCGGCCGCCCCGGGCAAGGGCCGGGGCCGCCCCGTCCTCCCGCCCGGCCGCCTCGGCATCCAGCTCTACAGCCTCCGCGACAAGGTCTCCACCCTCGGCTTCGCCCCTGTCTTCGCCGAGCTGGAGAAGTACGGCTACGACGAGGTCGAGTTCGCCGGCTACACCCAGGGCTCGGCGGGCCCCATCACCCTCACCCGGCTGAAGCGGCTGGCCCGCGACCACGGCCTGAACCCGATCGGCAGCCACGTCGGCTACTACTCCAGCGACCCGAACGCGTACACCTTCGCCCAGAACCTCACCAAGGTCCTCGACGACGCCCAGGCCCTCGGCCTCAAGCACATCGGCACCGCCGCCGGGCCCTTCCGCTACGGCATGACCGTCGACGCGATGAAACGGGCCGCCCACGAGTTCAACACCTACGGAGCGGCGGCCCGTGCGCGGGGCATGAAGTTCTACCAGCACAACCACTCCGAGGAGTTCTCCTTCGCCACCGACGACCCCAGGGTCCGCCTCTACGACGTCCTGCTCCGCGAGACCGACCCCGACCTGGTCTTCCTGGAGATGGACATCTTCTGGGCGTACGTGGCCCAGTTCCGTTTCTCCAAGCGGCCCGACGGCACCGCCGCGCCCTTCGAGCCGCTCGACTACGTCCTGCGCCGCCCGGACCGCTACCCGCTGTTCCACGTCAAGGACGGCGAGAGCGACCCGTCGAACCCGTACGGCTACCGCATGACGGACGTCGGCGACGGCGACATCGATTACCAGAAGTTCATCTCGGCCGTCAACGGTCTGAAGGGGTCCCGCCGCGCCCACCACTGGCAGGCCGAGCACGACAACCCCGCCGAGTCCTTCACCTTCGCCCGCCGCTCCAGCGAGCACCTGCACTCGCTGCGGGAGAAGTGCTGAGGGAACGAGCGCCGGGACTCCGGCCGACGACGGCAGCAGGCGGCCGCCCCGTGGTGCGGGACC
>NZ_JBHVDD010000049.1:0-67082 GCF_042802995.1 Streptomyces sp. NPDC057438 | reverse complement strand
CTGCCCCCGAGCGGCCGCCCGGCCCTTTCGCGCGTTCACAGCCAGGCCAGTGACGCCGCCCTCTCCAGCACGTTCCTGGCGGCGGTCTCGTCGCCCGTGACGTCCCGCGGGACGTCACCCGGGGCGTGGCGGCCGCCGACCAGCAGGCAGAAGTCCACCGGGTCCAGGGTGAGCGCGGCCCGGACGGGACCGCTGTCGTCACCGAGGATCCAGCTGGTGCCGGTGGGGCCGGTGACCTCGAGGCGGACGGGGGCGGCGTCGTACAGGGCCAGGCCGAGGATGCGGACGGCCAGGCGGACCAGCAACCAGAGGTGTTCGTCCGGGGGCGGGGGAACGGGGAGGCCGAGCGCGCGGCCGATGTCGTCGGTGTGGATCCACGCCTCGAAGGCGCGGACCAGGAAATGGTCGGCGACCGGCAGCCGCAGGCCCATCACCGTGACGGGGCGGGCGGCGAGTTCGGGGTCGGCGGCCTCAGGAGTGGCCAGCAGGGCGGCGGCCTGCGCCGCCCAGGCGGCGACCGTCTCCCCCGGTGCGCGCCCGTGCTCGTGGGCGATGACGTCGGCGGTGCGCCGCGCCCAGGCGTCGGCCGGGGGCGTCCCCTCCGGGATGTGCGAGGCGGGCAGCGGGGTGTCCAGGCCGAGGCGTACGGCGAGGTGCTCGTCGGCGGCGACGAGGTGCGCGACGGTGGCGTGCGCGTCCCAGTCGTGCACGACCGGTGTGCTCCAGCGGCCGTCCAGTTCCGGTACCAGGGCCTGGAGTCCGGCCACGGCGGCGGCGTAGGGGGCGGCATGGTGGGCGAGTTCGGCGGCGCGGGGGCGGCGGGAGCGCAGGGCGAGCGCGAGGACGCCGTCGACGTTCTCGCGCGCGGCCTCGGGCGGCCGGGCACCGGCGCCGTCCGCCGGGGTGCCCGGCGCGCCGTTCAGCAGGCGTACGGTGTCGCGGAGCCGTTCGGCCTCCGCCGCGCACGACTCGCAGCCGGCCAGGTGCAGGGGGACCGTCCGCCGGTCGGCGGCGGGCAGCGCGCCGACCGCCCAGGCGGCCAGCAGCTCCCGTACGCCGTCGTGGTCGTTGGTCATCGCGCGCCGCCCTTTCGCCCTGCCGCGTCCACGATACGCACGCCCGGCGCGGTCCCGGCGGTCGTGTACGCCCCCATCACGCGCCCCTCACCGCCGCCGGGTCCGGCGGGTCCGCGAGGGACCGGGCCAGGGTGCGCAGGGCGGAGCGCAGCCGTGTCTTCGCGGTGCCCTCGGGTATGCCCAGTTCGACGGCTGCCTGGCGGTAGGTGCGGCCCGCGAAGTAGGCGAGGTGGACCACCTCCCGCTGGGGGCGGGGCAGTCCGGCGAGGGCGGTGTGCAGCAGCAGGGAGCGCTCGCGGTCGACGACCGCCTCGTCCGGGCCCGGCCCGGCGTCAGGGATGGCGTGCAGCTCGGAGTCGTCCGCACGGGCGTCCTTGCGGTGCCGGGCCTCGCTGCGCACCCAGTCCACGGCCCGCCGGTGGGCGACCATGGAGAGCCAGGTGCGCAGCGAGCCCCGGCGCGCGTCGAAGCCGTACGGTCTGCTCCACAGCTGGGCGAAGACCTCCTGCGCCACGTCCTCGGCGGCCGCCGGGCTGCGGGTGACCCGGACGGCCACCCGCCGGACGAGTCCCCCGTACGCCGCGTACGCCTCGCGCAGCGCGGACTCGTCCCCGTACACCAGCCGCCGATGCAACTCCACATCGATGGACGGCTGTTCGAGCGTCGGCTCCACCGGCACCACCACCTCGTGATGCCTTCCTAGCGTCCCCGCCCGGTCCCGCGCCAGTGGGTCCGGTCAAGTCAGCCGGACAGGACGTCCAGCAGGCGGTCGACATCCGCGGGCGTGTTGTACAGATGGAAGGCGGCCCGCAGATGGCCGGCGCGGTCGGAGACCTCGACCCCCGCCCGGCTCAGCTCCGCCTGCAGGTGGCCGAGTCCGGGCACCGAGACGATCGCCGATCCGGGCGCCGGAACCGGCTCCCGGCCGAGGCGGGCGAGGCCCGCGCGGAACCGGTCGGCCAGCGCCAGGTCGTGGTCCCGGACCCTCGCCACGCCCAACTCCTCGATCAGCGCCAGGGACCGGCGGGCGCCGGCGTACGAGAAGAGGCTGGGGCTCTCGTCGAACCGGCGGGCGGAGCGGGCGAGTTCCTCCACCGGGCCGTAGCAGCTGTCCCACGGTTCCTGTCCCGCGACCCAGCCGGCGAAGAGGGGGGTGAGGCCGCCGAGGTCCTCCGGGACGACGAGGAAGGTCACTCCGCGCGGGCAGACGAGCCATTTGAAGGCGACCGCGACGACGTAGTCGTACGCGTCGGCCTCGACCGGCAGCCAGCCGGCGGACTGCGACGCGTCGACGTACGTCCGCGCCCCGTGCGCCCGCGCGGCCTCGCGGATCGCGTCCAGGTCGGCGATCCGGCCGTCGGCGGACTGGGCGGCGCTCACCGCGACGAGCGCGGTGCCGGGGCGCACCGACTCGGCGACGCGCTCCAGCGGCACCTGGCGCACCTTGAGGTCGCCGCGCACGTGGAAGGGGTTCACGAGGGAGGTGAAGTCACCCTCGGCGGTCAGCACCTCGGCGCCCTCGGGCAGGGAGGCGGCGACCAGTCCGCTGTAGACGGCGACCGAGGCACCGGCCGCCACCCGGCCGTCCGGCACCCCGACGATCCGCCCGAACGCCGCCCGCGCGGCCTCCACGTCGGCGAACATGTCCTGCGGGCGGCCGGCCGCGACCGACTCCACGCCGTCCTTCATCGCGGCGACCGTGCGGGCCGGCAGCAGTCCCGTACTGGCGGTGTTCAGATAGGTGTTCTTCGGGGCGAACTCGGTCCTGACGAGGCTCTCGAAGGTCTCCATGGCTCCACTGTGGGGCTCGCACGTATCCCACGTCCATGGAGATGTTCTGCGCGCTTTCCCCAAGCGATGCTTATGAATGGCCACTGACCTGCGCCGTTCGCCTCCTACGGCTGCTGCGGCACGGCGCACCCGTCCGGTCCGCAGGCCTCCGCGCCCCCGGCCGCGACGACCTTCAGGGGCGCCGGCCGGTCGCCCCACGCCTGCGTGAGCGCCCGCTCGAACACCTCGGCGGACTGGGCGCCGGAGACCCCGTACGTGCGGTCCAGGACGAAGAACGGCACCCCGTTCGCCCCCAGCTCCGCCGCCTCGCGCTCGTCGGCGCGGACGGCGTCGGCGTACGCGTCGGAGTCGGCGAGCACCCCGCGGACCGCGCCCTCCTCCAGCCCGGCCGCCACGGCCAGTTCGACCAGGTACTCGTCCGCGTCGGCGTACACGGACCGCTCCTCGGCGAAGTTCGCCCGGTAGAACGCCTGGAGGAGCTCGCTCTGGCGCCCCTCCTCCTTGGCGAGGTGCAGCAGGCGGTGCATGTCGAAGGTGTTGCCGTGGTCGCGGCCCTCGGCCCGGTAGGCGAGCCCCTCGGCGCCGGCCTGCTCGCGGAGGTTGTGCTCGCCGGCCCGGGCCTGCGCCTCGCTCATCCCGTACTTCTTGCTCAGCATGGTGAGGACCGGCTGGATGTCGTCCTTGGCGCGGCCGGGGTCGAGCTCGAAGGAGCGGTGCACCACCTCGACGCCGTCGCGGTGCGGGAAGGCGGCGAGCGCCTTCTCGAAGCGGGCCTTGCCCACGTAGCACCAGGGGCAGGCGATGTCGCTCCAGATCTCGACGCGCATGGTTCAGCTCTCTCCAGGTCGTACGGGGACGGAGTCGGCCTCCGCTTCTACGGTCGATGAACGTTCAAGCAGCCTGGCTCATTCCCGGCCGCACTCATTCCCGGCCGCGTCCGTTCCCTCCCGGCCTCGCTCACTCCCGGCCGGACTCGTCTCCGGTCACCGCGTAGGAGAGCAGGACGTGGTGGTCGCCGGCGGCGGGCGGGTGCCGTGGGTCCGGGATCCAGCCCAGGCGGGCGTAGAAGGCCCGCGCCCGGAGGTTGTCGACGTGGACGGAGAGGCCGGCCGTGTGCATGCCGTCCGCCCGCCACGCCTCCACGCAGGCCGCGTGCAGGGCCCGGCCGGTGCCGCGGCGCCAGTGGCCTGGGTCGACGTGGAACTGGGCGAGGTGGACGGTGCCGGCGGGGGCGTCGCGCTCCGTGCGGAAGGACGCGACGGCGGTGATGCGGCCGCCTTCCGCGGCGCACAGGACATGGCGGTCGGGGCGTTCGATGGCGTCCCGCCAGGCGGCCGGCCAGTCGGGGCCGTCCGCGGGGACGCCGTCCGGGTAGTACGTGGCGCGGGCCCGGGCGTGCAGGGCGGTGACGGCCGGGGCCTCGGCGGGGAGCGCGGTCCTGATCACGCGCGCTCCGGTGACGCGGGTCACACGGTCCTTGATCATGCGAGGGAGGACGCGCGGCGAGGCGACACGGTTCCCCGCACCCCGCACCCCGCACCCCGCACCCCGCACCCCGCAGGACGGCACGGACGCGCCTCAGCTGCCGTTCCTCAGGTCCTCCGGCCAGTTGGGACGGAACTCGATCTCGTCATAGGTGACGACGCAGCCCTCGCCCATCGGGGACTGGGTCATGAACCCCACCAGGGCGGCACCGCTCTCGTACGCGTCGGCGAGCGTGAAGAGGCGGACGAAGGTCCACCGCTTGCCGTCGCGCGAGGCGTGGAAGGCGAAGGCACGGCCGGTGCGGCTGATCCGCAGCCACACCGAACTTCCGTCCACGGTGAAGGAGTTGGCGTCGTCCGAGTGACCCCGCGTGACCACCGTGCACACGGTCGGCACATCGGGCGAGTACTCCAGGCAGAGCTTCGCCCAGGTGCGCTGCCCCACGTGCACGTACAGCACGCCCGCGTCGAACCCCGCGCCGAAGCCGACGGTGACGCGTGCGATCAGCTGGAAGTCCCCTTCCGGCGCCCCCAGCAGCCTGGGCGCGTCCGAGGCGGGCTCCAGCCCGTCACCGGTGGGCGGTACGAACCGGTCCTGCCGGGCGCCGGCCCACCCGGTGAGCACCCCGTCCTCGTAGGACCAGTGCCCGTCGGGGCCGTACGTACGAAGGGAGAAGGGGAGTTCGGGAATCTCGACGTCCATGGGGGGGATTCTTACAGCTCCCGGCCTGCTGTCACGCGCCTCCATGGGCGCGGGGAACTGCGCGAGCAGTCACGACGCTCGCGCAGTCCGGGACCGAACCGAACCCCTGGGGCGCTACCGCACGGGACTAACGCTCAAGCACCCCGTTGAACCGCCGCGGCAGACCCAGCGGGTTCTCGTCCCGAAGCTCCAGCGGAAGCAGCGCCGAGGGCGCCCCCTGGTAGGCCACCGGCCGCAGCCACCGCTCGATGGCCGTGCCACCCACCGACGTGGACGTCGACGTCGTGGCCGGGTAGGGCCCCCCGTGGTGCTGGGCCGCCGCCACGGCCACACCCGTCGGCCAGCCGTTGACGAGCACACGCCCGGCCAGCGGCGTCAGCTCGGCCAGCAGCTCCGGGCCGCGTCCGCCCTCGGCCGCCTCCTCACCCGACACGTGCACCGTCGCGGTGAGGTTGCCCGGCAGCCGGGAGAGGACCGACTTGGCCTCGTCCTCGTCCTCGTAGCGCGCCACGACCGTGAGCGGCCCGAAGCACTCCTCCAGGAGCAGGTCGTGCTCGCCCTCGGCCGCCAGCTTCGCCGCGGGGACGGTCAGGAAACCGGGGCTGACGGTGTGGTCGCCGCCCGCGCCGGCCGTCACCGGCGACTCCACGTCGGGCAGTTCGGCGCGCTCGGCGACACCCGCGAGGAAGTTGTCGCGCATCCGGTGGTCCAGCAGAACCCCGGAACCGACGTCGCTGACCGCGTCGGTGAGCGACTTGAGCAGACGGTCACCGGCGTCACCGGCGGGCGCCAGCACCAGGCCGGGCTTCACGCAGAACTGGCCGACGCCGAGGGTCATCGACCCGGCGAGTCCGGTGCCGATCGCCTCGGCGCGCTCGGCGGCGGCTGCCTCGGTGACGAGCACGGGGTTCAGGGAGCCCAGTTCGCCGTGGAACGGGATCGGCACGGGGCGCGCGGCCGCCGCGTCGAAGAGGGCCCGGCCGCCGCGTACCGAACCGGTGAAACCGGCGGCGGTGACGAGCGGGTGCTTGACCAGTTCGACGCCCGCCTCGAAGCCGTGCACGAGGCCGAGGACGCCCTCGGGGATGCCGTGCTCGGCGGCGGCCCGGCGCAGCACGATCGCGACCAGCTCGGACAGTGCCGGGTGGTCGGGGTGGGCCTTGACGACGACCGGGCAGCCGGCCGCCAGCGCGCTCGCGGTGTCGCCGCCGGGGACGGAGAACGCGAAGGGAAAGTTGGAGGCCGAGTAGACGGCCACGACGCCCAGGGGGACCTTGTAGCGGCGCAGGTCCGGGATGGGCGGGGTGGCGGTGTCGTCGGGGTGGTTGATCACCACGTCGAGGAAGGCACCCTCGTCCACGATGTCGGCGAAGGCCCGCAGCTGGTAGCAGGTGCGGGCGAGTTCGCCGGTGAGCCGGACCGGGCCGAGCGCGGTCTCCGCGTCGGCGACCTCCACGAGCTGGTCCTTGGCCGCCTGGAGCTGGTCGGCGGCGGAGCGCAGGAAGGCCGCGCGGACCGTGCGGTCGGCCAGGGAGGCGCGGGCGGCGTGCGCCGCGCGGACGGCGGCATCCACCTCCTGGGCTGTGGCCTCCACCGCAACCTGCTCGCGCTGCTTCCCGGTTCGGGGGTCGACACTCCAGACTGGTGCTGCTGCCACCGCGGGTTCCTCCACGTATATCTGGGTCAATTCCCAGAGGTATTTCTGGGTCATTCACCAGGGTCGTTCGATATGCTGAACGCTGTCTCTGATGATGAATACTCGGTATCGGAGACTATTTCCCGTCCAACGAAGGGGTCAAGGGCGATGTCGGCAGTCGAGACGGGCGGCGGAGCACAGGTCAAATCGGCGGTGAGGACCGTTGAGCTGCTCGAATACTTCGCCGGGCGCCCCGGAATGCACTCCCTGGCAGCCGTGCAGGAAGCCGTCGGTTACCCCAAGTCCAGTCTCTACATGTTGCTCCGCACCCTCGTGGAGCTGGGCTGGGTCGAGACGGACGCGACGGGCACGCGCTACGGCATCGGGGTACGGGCGCTGCTCGTGGGCACGTCGTACATCGACGGCGACGAGGTGGTGGCGCTGGCCCGGCCGACGCTGGACCGCCTGTCGGACGACACCACGGAGACGATCCACCTGGCCCGCCTCGACGGCACGAACGTCGTCTATCTGGCCACCCGGCAGTCGCAGCACTATCTGCGTCCCTTCACCCGGGTCGGCCGCCGGCTGCCCGCGCACTCGACCTCGCTCGGCAAGGCGCTGCTGGCCACCCACACCGACGAGCAGGTCCGCAAGATGCTCCCGGAGACCCTTCCCGCGCTGACCGAGCACACGATCACGGACCGGGAGCGGCTCATCGAGGAGTTGCGCCAGATCCGCGACCAGGGCTTCTCGGTGGACCGCGAGGAGAACACCCTCGGGCTGCGCTGCTTCGGCGTGGCGATCCCGTACCGCACGCCGGCCCGTGACGCCATCAGCTGCTCGGTCCCGGTGGCCCGGCTGACACCCGCCCACGAGCAGCTGGTCAAGGACGCCCTCTTCGACGCGCGCGACCGGCTGACGTTGGCGACGCGCAGACTCTGACCCGTCTCGCGGAACGGCCCGTTGGCAACCCCGGCCACATGAAGACCCCATGAGAAAGCCGGGCGAGGGGAACGAGCGGTCGGTTCCCGCTCGTCCTTCCGGGTGCCATGAACAAGACGATCAGGCTCACCGCCGTCTCCATCCTGCTGCTCGTGCTCGCCCTGCTGGTGCGGGCGACCTGGGTGCAGTTCTACGAGGGCACGGCCCTCGCCGACGCCCCGGACAACCGGCGCAACGCGATCCGGACGTACGCGGACCCGCTGGGGAACATCATCGTGGCCGGCGACGCGATCACCGGCTCGGCCCGCACCAAGGGCAGCGACCTCGCGTACAAGCGCACGTACACCGACGGTGAGCTGTACGCGGCGGTCACGGGCTATGCCTCGCAGGCCTATGCGCCGACGCAGCTGGAGGGCGTCTACCAGGACCTGCTCGACGGCAGCGACCTGCGGCTGAAGAACGTGATGGACACGGTCACCGGGCAGCGGGCCGAACCGGGCAATGTGATCACCACGATCGATCCGGCCGTGCAGAAGGCGGCGTACGACGCGCTCGGCGACAAGAAGGGCGCGGCCGTCGCGATCGACCCGGCGACCGGGAAGATCCTCGCGGTGGTGTCGACCCCGTCGTACGACCCGTCCTCGCTGACCGACGCGAACACCGCCGGCACGGCCTGGAAGAAGCTGAACGCCGACCCGGACAAGCCGCTCACCAACCGGGCGCTGCGCCGGCCGCTGCCGCCCGGGTCGACGTTCAAGCTGGTCGTGGCGGCGGCCGCGCTGGAGGACGGGCTGTACGCGTCGGTGGACACGAAGACCGTGAGCCCGGACCCTTACACCCTGCCGGGCACGTCCACGCGGCTGTCGAACGAGAACCCGAGCGCGCCCTGCGAGAACGCCACGATCCGTACGGCGCTGCAGTACTCGTGCAACAACGTCTTCGCGAGGATGGCGGTCTCCCTCGGCCAGGACAAGGTGCGGGCGATGGCGGAGAGGTTCGGCTTCGACGACAAGGCACAGGACGTGCCGGTGCGGGCGTACGAGAGCGTCTATCCGACGGGCATGGACGAGTCCTCCACGGCCCTGACGGGCATCGGTCAGTACGACGTCACCGCGACGCCGCTCCAGATGGCGATGGTGTCCGCGGCGATCGCGAACGGCGGCAAGCTGGTCGCGCCGCACATGGTGGCGCAGATCACCGATGGGGGCGGTGACGTCCTGGAGGACTACGACGCCGAGGCCGGCTCGAAGGAGATCATGAGCGCCCGTACGGCGGAGCAGCTGCAGTCGGCGATGCGGACGGTCGTCGAGGACGGCACGGGCACGAACGCGCGGATCAGCGGGGTGACCGTGGGCGGCAAGACCGGTACGGCCCAGCACGGCGAGAACAACAGCAAGACGCCGTACGCCTGGTTCACGTCGTACGGGAAGGCCGGCGGCAAGGAGGTCGCCGTCGCGGTCGTCGTGGAGCAGTCGAACGCGGCGCGGTCGGAGGTCAGCGGCAACGGGTTGGCCGCGCCGGTCGCCAAGGCCGTGATGGAGGCGGCGCTGAAGGGCTGAGACCACCTGAAGAAGAAGGGCCGCCCTCACTCCCCCCGGAGGGCGGCCCTTCGCCGTCAGCGTGCGAACGGTGTCACTTCACGCCGAACAGCTGCTGGATCGGGTTGATCGCGAAGTAGACCAGGAACAGCCCCGAGGTGGCCCACAGCAGCCAGTGGATCTCCTTCGCCTTGCCCAGCACCGCCTTGATGAGGACGAAGGCGAGGAAGCCGGCGCCGATGCCGTTGGTGATGGAGTAGGTGAACGGCATCACCGCGATGGTGAGGAACGCCGGGATGGCGATCTCGTACCGGTCCCAGTCGATGTGCTTGACCTGGGTCATCATCAGGAAACCGACGGCGACGAGCGCGGGCGCGGCGGCCTGCATGGGGACGATGGTCAGCAGCGGGGTCAGGAAGAGCGCCACCGCGAAGAGGCCGCCGGTGACCAGGTTGGAGAAGCCCGTGCGGGCGCCCTCGCCGACGCCGGCCGCGGACTCGATGTAGGAGGTCGCGGAGGACGAGGAGGCCGCGCCGCCCGCGACGGCCGCCGCGCCGTCGATGAGGAGGACCCGGCCGAGGTTCGGGACCTTGCCCTCCTCGTCCAGCAGGCCGGCCTCGGCGGTGATGCCGACGACCGTGCCCATGGTGTCGAAGAAGTCCGAGAGCAGCAGGGTGAAGATCAGCAGGACGACCGTGATGACGGTGGTCTCGCCGAACGAGCCGAACAGGCTGAAGTCGCCGATCAGTCCGAACTCGGGGGCGGCGACGAGGTCGTCCGGGACCTTCGGGGTGGTGAGGCCCCAGCTCTTGATGTCGGCCACCGAGTTGATCACGATCGCAACGACCGTCATCGTCAGGATGCTGATGAGGATCGCACCCTTCACCCTGCGGGCGAGCAGCGCGACGGTCAGCAGGACGCCGGCGCAGAAGACCAGGATGGGCCAGCCGGACAGCGCGCCGCCGGCGCCGAGCTGGACCGGAACGGTGGTGTTCGCGATGTCCGGGATGCGGGTGACGAAGCCGGCGTCGACGAAGCCGATGAAGGCGATGAACAGGCCGATGCCGACGCTGATCGCCTGCTTGAGCGGTTGCGGTATGGCGTGCATGACGGCCTCGCGCAGGCCCGTGACCACCAGGACGCAGATCAGCAGACCTTCGAGGACGACCAGGCCCATCGCGTCGGGCCAGCTCATCAGCGGGGCTATCTGGAAGGCGACGACCGCGTTGAGCCCGAGGCCGGCGGCGAGGGCGAGCGGCAGGTTGCCGCCGACGCCCATGATGACCGTCATCACCGCGGCCACGAGGGCGGTGGCGGTGACGAGTTCGGCGCCGTCGAGGGTGTGGCCGTACTTGTCCTTGGCGTTGCCGAGGATGATGGGATTCAGGACAAGGATGTATGCCATCGTGAAGAACGTGGCGAGTCCACCGCGTGTCTCACGGGCGAAGGTGGACCCCCGGGCGCTGATCTTGAAGAAGCGATCGACGCTGTTCGCCCCGGGCGGTGCGGGTGCGGGCCGGTCGGCAGCCTTCTGTGCCTCGGACATGAACGGTGCTCCTAGTGACATGCGTTGACCACGCGCGGATGCTGGCTGGATTGTTCCCCCGTTGAACCTGATTCAGGTTTTCTCCGTGTTACGAAAACGGAGTTCTCCCTGCAAGACGGCGTTCGAAGCCGCGTACGAACCCCTTTCACGATCACTGCTACTCTTCCGGATCTCGTCGGGGGTCGACCTCGGACGATCACATGCCGTTCACATGACACGCACAGCCGGCCGCCTCGTCCGCTGTGGCCGCAGCGAGAAGAGAGGTCCCCGTGGGCACTGTCGTCGACGACGCAGCCTCCGTGGAGTTCCACGCCTTCTTCGAACGGCACTACGCCGAACTCTCCCGCCTCGCGCACCTGTTGACGGGTGAGGCGGACGCGGCCGACGACCTGGCCGCGGACGCGCTGCTCGCGATGTGGCACCGCTGGGACCGGGTCCGCGCGGCGGACCACCCGGTGGCGTACGCCCGTGGCGTCGTCGCCAATCTGGCCCGGACCCGGATCCGCAGCGCGGTCCGTGAGCGCCGCCGGATCACGCTGTTCTGGTCGCAGCGCGAGGAGAAGTCCGACAACCCCGATGTGCCCGGTGTGGTCGACGTCCAGTCGGCGCTGCGCAGACTGCCGTTCCGCAAGCGGGCGTGCGTGGTCCTGCGGCACGCTTTCGACCTCTCGGAGAAGGACACGGCGCTGGCCCTCGGTGTCTCGGTCGGTACCGTGAAGAGCCAGACGTCCAAGGGGATGGCCGAGCTGCAGAAGCTGCTCGGCACCGAGGACGCGCCGCGGCGCATGCCCGCCGGCATCACGGGCGGGGGCGTGCGGGGCGCGAGTGTGACCGGTGCGGCCGCGCCGGGCAGTGGAGGAAGGGACCGATGAGGGACGTGCACGAGGACCTGCGCGCCCGGCTGCGTGAGTCGGCCGAGGCGCACGAGCCCGACCGCGCCCGCATCCTGGCCCGGATCGAACGCGGTATGGCGGCCCCCGCGGAGCGCCACAGCCGCAAAGCGACCCGGCCGCCGCTGTGGGGCTGGGTGCGGGTGGTCACCGCCACCGCCGGTGTCGCGAGCGTGCTCGCCGTCGGGGGCTACGCGGTCGCCTCCGCCGTGAAGGGGGAAGAAACGGCGCCCGCCGACCGGGGGACCGTCGTGGTCTCCCCGACCCCGCTCGACTCCCCGGCCGCGACCAGCCGGGCCCCGATCCCCCCGGATCGTCCGAGCCCGAGCGACGGCGGCGGCGGCGAGCAGGAGACGAAGCCCCGCTCGACCCCGTCGCAGAGCCCGTCCGCCAGGAGCACGCCCGCGCCGAAGCTGCCCTCCTCGGGGGACGAGCGGGACGGTCCGCTCTGGTCGGACGGCTCGGTCGACCCGCACAGCAACGACTTCTGGGCGCAGAGCAATCTCACACTGAGGACGAGCGAGCGGCTCACCGAGCTGACCGTGCAGTTGCGCATCGCCCGGACCGGTGGAGTCACCTCGGCGGGTGCCTGGCGCTCGCTGCCGGAGCAGGACTTCGACCTGACGGTCGCCACGGACGACGGCTTCCTGGTCTACACCTGGGTGCTCAAGGACGGCCGGACGGTCCCCGCGGGCGAGTTCGTCTTCGCCGGGCAGTACAACCACGAGCGCGGCGGCCGGGACGCGGGCGGCGACCGCTACGCGATGACCGCGAAGGCGGGCGGCGACGACCTCGCGGTGGCCGGCGACTTCGAGGCCCATGACGGCAAGGGCTCCTCGGACAAGGACGAGAACGAGAACGAGTCGTAGGAAAGGTCCGCGGCGGCGGCAACCTTCTCCTCACCGGTGGCGACCAGGAGGCACAGGAGTCACCACCAGCGAGGGAACGGGTACATGACCACACCCGCACGACGGCACGTGCGGCACCGCCGCCGGACCGCCGGACGCCGGGCCGTGCCCGGGCGCGCGGTGCGGGCGCCGCGGATCGGTTCGCCCCCGGAGCACAACCCCACGTCCGTGTACGGCGTCTTTGTCAGTGCGTGGCAGTCGAACACCAGACGGTCGAACGCCAGACGGACGCACCCCCGTGAGGGCGGGCTCACCGGTCCCGGCGTCGCGGCCGGCCGCGTGGACCTGTCGGCCCGAGCCCCCCTCGGCCGGCAGCGGTGCCGACCCGAGCCCCCCTCGGGGTCGGCGCGCACAGCGCCCCCCGCCGGTGACGACCGGCGGGGGGCGCCTTCGCGCGCGCGGCGGGCCGGTTCAGTTCATCGGCGCGCCCATGACCCTCGAACCCGTGGTCAGGAACGTGGTGGCGGGCAGCGAACCGTCCGCCCGCCGCGCGCCGTACGCGGTGGCCGCCGTCGTCGACCGGAACGCGGGCGCGCTCACGCCACTGTCCCAGTCGTTCCCGGTGGACACCGTGGACGGGCCCCGTGCGGCCCTGCCCGTCCCGTTGCCGGCCGCCAGGTTGCCGGTCAGCCGGGCCCGTCCCGTCCCGAAGGAGAACCCGCGCTCCTTGTTGGCGTAGGACGTGTTGCGTTTCAGCAGGACCGCGCCCGTGCCGGTGCTCCCGGAGAACCCGTGGAGCGTGTTCTCCCAGGCCGCGTTGGCGACCACCACGTGCGCGGCGGACGCCCCTCCCCCGCCCAGCTCGAACCCGTTGCCCCCACCCTCGAAGGCGGGGTCGTGCCGGCGGTTGCGGCCGTTGCCGAAGGCCCACGAGTGCTCGACGGTCACGGGCGAGGAGAACTGCCACAGGTCGAGCCCGTCGTCCGCGTTGTCGTACAGGCGTGCCCCGGTGATCCTGTTGCCGGTGCCGGAGCCGAACTTCACGGCGATGCCGTCGGCGTTCCGGCCGTGGTCGGCGGCGTCGTGGTTGCCGTGGCTGTCCAGGTTCCGTACGAGGTTGTCCGTGGTGCCGTCGCCGCGCAGGGTGAAGCCGGAGTCGCCGTTGTCCGCGGTGACGAGGTTGTCGAAGATCCCGCCGGCCGACGACGTGGCGACGAAGCCCTGGGCCGGGGAGTTCTGGAAGGTGAGGCCAAAGACCGTCCAGTGGTCGCCGCGGATCTCGGCGAGCGAGGAGCCGGCGGCCAGCCCGGACCCGTCGATCCGGACCTTCTCGCCCTCGTACGCCGTGAGCGTGATCCGGGCCGAGGGGGTGCCGTCCGCCGTGGACGACAGCGTCCGCGCCGGCCGGTAGGTGCCACCGCGCACCCGGATCGTCGTACCGGCGACGGCCTCGGCGACGGCGGACTCCAGCGACGCGGTGTCGGCGACGGTGACCACGGCGGTCGCGGCCCGGGCGCCGTCGTGCGCGAGGCCGAGGTACACACCGCCCGCCCCCGCGGCGACGGACACGGCGGCGGCGACCGACAGGGTCCGCGCTCCTCGATGGCGTCCGTGACTGTGACGCACGGTGGTCCTTCCGCAGGCGACGCGTCTCGGCGGAGACGGGGAACGAAGCGGACCGGAGGGGCCGCTCCGGCCCGCTTCAGATCATTGGTCGCCGCTCGGCGGGAAAGGGTTGCCGCGCGCCCGCGAAATCACTCGACAGTTTCGCGGCGAGGACGGGGACGACGGCGAGGAGGCGGTACGACCGCCCGCGCGCCGCGTCCCCGGTCGCCTTCGGTCGCCCGTCAGTTCATCGTCGCGCCGATCGTCGTGCTGCCCGTGGTCAGGAAGGTGGTCGCGGGCAGGGTGCCGCTCGACGAGCGGGCGTTGAACGTCGTCGAGGCGCTGGTCGAGCGGAAGGCCGGGGTCGAGACGCCGGAGTCCCAGTTGTTGCCGGACGACACGACCGACGAGCCCTTGTTGACCGGGCCGCCGCCGTTGCTCACCGCCAGGTTCCTGCCGAGCCGGGCCGCGCCGGTGGCGAAGTAGTAGCCCCACTTGGCGTTGGCGTAGGCGGTGGTGCGGTTGATGACGATGGCGCCCTTGTTGCTGTTCTCGGTGAAGCCGTTGCCCGCGTTGTCCCAGGCCGCCGAGTTGTTGATGACATGCGCCACGGTCTCACCGTCGCCGCCCAGCTTGTAGCCGTTGCCGTCGCCCGCGAACGCGGAGTCGCCCCAGCGGTTCCTGCCGTTGCCCATCGCCCAGGTGTGCTCGACGGTGACGGGCGAGGAGAAGGACCAGAAGTCCAGGCCGTCGTCCGCGTTGTTGTAGAGGCGGGCCCCGGTGATGAGGTTGCCGCCGCCGGAGCCGAACTTCACGGCGATGCCGTCGGCGTTCTCCCCGTGGTTGGCCCGGTCGTAGTGGCCGTAGGAGTCGATGTTGCGGACGGTGTTGTTGGTGGTGCCGTCGCCGGTGAGCGTGAAGCCGGAGTCGCCGCCGTTGATCGTCTTGATGTTGTCCCAGACGGTGGAGGCGCAGGACTGGCAGACGACCGCGCTGTCCGGGGAGTTCTGGAAGGTGATCCCGGAGACGGTCCAGTAGTCGGCGGTGAGCTTGAAGATCCAGCCGCCGGCGGGGAGGTTCGAGCCGTCGATCCTCACGGTCTCGGAACCGTACGGCTGGAGGTGTATCCGGCCGGCGGAGCTGCCGTTGGCCGTCGACTGGAGGGTCGCCGTCGGGTAGTACGTGCCGCCGCGCACCTGGATGACGGTGCCGGGGGTGGCGTTCTTGATGGCGTCGGACAGGGCAGTCGTCGTGTTGACGACCACGGTGGCGGCGTGCGCCTGGGTGGGGAGAACGGCCAGGCCGGCACCGAGGGCCAGGGCCGTGCCCAGGGCGAGCGGGATACGACGAGACATGGAGAGCGGTTCCTTTCTCGTGCGGGTGGGGTGGTTCACAGGACGGCGTCGAGCCAGTCGAAGGCGTCGTCCTGCACGGGCGCGGTGAAGACATGACCGAGGTCCGGCCAGGTCTTCAGCCGCAGCCGCTCCTCGGCGTGGCGGGAACGCCAGACGGCGCGCAGCTTGTCGTGGGCCACGCGGACGCCGTCGGCGGGGAACAGCGGATCGAGGCCGCCGTTCAGGAAGGCCATCGGCTTGGGGGCGCCGATGCTCGCCACGTCGGGGAAGTCGAGGTACCGGGCGAGCCCGGGGTGGAGCATGTAGGAGGAGGACTGGCCGCGCAGGATGTTGTTGCCGGGGACCATGACCTCCTTGAGCCCGGTCATCCAGCAGACGCTCACCGCGGCCGCGATGTCGTCGCTGAGCGCGGCGGTCTGCCAGGCCCGGAAGGCGCCCATCGAGAAGCCGAGGACCGCTACCCGGCGCCGGTCCACCCGGTCGAGGCCGGCCAGGAAGCCCGCCGCGCGCACGTCCTCCCTGGCCATGAGCCCGGCGAGGGACGAGCCCAGGTGGTAGAGGTTGCTGGCGAGGGCCTGCTGGTCCTCGTAGGCGACCGGGCCCCGGTCGCCCCAGCCGAGCGCGTCCACGGCGAGGACGACATAGCCGCGCCGGGCCAGTTCGTCACCGACGAACCGGCCGCTGAAGTATCGGTCGGCCCAGGCCTGCGCGGAGGACAGCCGACTCTCGTCGAACCAGGGTCTGACCAGCTTCTCCTTCCCGATGTCGAACCTGGCCCCGTGGTCGTGCAGCAGGAGGACGGCGGGAAAGGGGCCGGTGCCGTGCGGGGTGAGCAGGGCGCCCCGGACCCGGCCGTACCGGGTGAGGGAGAAGGTGACCGACTCACGGGTGAAGCCGTCGCCCTCGGCCCGCTGTCCGCCGAACTCGGGCGCGTACGGGGTGTCGTCCCGTCCGGCGAACAGGTGCTCCTCGACCTTGGCCCGGGCCACCCGCCGCCAGGTGCGGAAGTCCCGGACCGGTGAGGTGCCCCAGGCGAGCGGGAAGCGCAGCTCGTCCTTGAGCAGGGGGTGGAAGTCGGGGAGGGCACCGGCCGCGGCGCCGCCCGGGGGTTCCGCGCCGGCCGCCGGAGTTCCCGCCCCCGCGCCCACCACGAAGGCCCGGCGCCCCACGGATCGCCGGGTCCCCGGCGGGTCGGGGGCGCCCGCCGGTTCACCGGCCGGCATACGGCCTCCAGTCGCCGAGATAGGTCCGCCGTGTGTGCTCCCCCGCCTCGACCGCGGTCAGCCGGGGCCGGTTCTCCGGTACGGAGACGACCGCGCCCGGACCGGAGTTGGCGTACTCACGGAAGCGCATGGTCTGCCAGGGGTAGGCGTCCCGCATGTTGGTGTAGGGGGCGGTCGCGTCGATCCCCGGGCCGATCCACGTGTCCCGTACGACCAGCGACGGCCAGGCGGTCGTCTCGTACGAGGGCACCCAGGGCCGGGCGAGCTTGTAGGCGGCGTCCTCGGCTCCGGAGGTGATCCGGCCGCGCAGGGCGAGGAAGCCGTAGGGGTTGGCGCGGGCGGTGGCCGGGGCGAAGACCATCCCCTTGGGGGTGAAGGTCACGTCCCGCTGGAGCGTGCGGAAGTGGCAGGTGTCGAAGACGGCCCTGGCCCGCCCGAACACGAAGTCCACGTCCCCCTCGATGTGGCAGTGCCGGTAGTACTGCCGGTCGAAGGCGTCGAGCGCGGTGGTGTCCGCGAAGAGGGTGTCCTGGTGGGCGAGGAACCGGACGTTCTCGAAGTGCGAGCGATCCCCGGTGACGTACGCGGCGACGGCCTGGGTCCCCGTGTAGTCCGGATGGTCCGCGCGCAGCCAGTCGTTGGCGAGCGTCAGGTCCCGTACGGTCAGGCCGGGCGCCGCCGAGGTGAAGGTGGCGGAGCCCGCGGTGCCGTACGTGCCGCCCTCGGGCCTCGGGGTGCCGTTCGCCCGGGCGAAGACGAGGGCGGCGGCGCGGGGATCGCGGGACGCGCCCCGCAGGGTCAACTCCCCTTTTTCCGCTGGGATGTCGACGACCTCCCGGTACGTCCCCGGGTGGACGACGATCGTCCACCCGGGGCCGGTGACGGCGTCGACGGCGGCCTGGACGGACCCGCCGGGCCGCACGTGCAGGACCCGGCGGGGGTCGTGGGCGAGGGCGGGGGTGGTGCCGACGGCCGTCAGGCCGCCGGCGAACCCCGCCAGGCCGGTGAGCAGTGTGCGCCGACGCATGTCAGAACCCCTCCCACGGGGTCCAGTCGCCGAGATACGCCTCGCGGGTCGCCGACCCGGCTTCCTCGCGGGTGAGTTGGGGCCGGTTCTCGGGGACGGTCACGGCGGCGCCCGGTCCGCTGTTGCGGTACTCGGCGAACCGCTGGTCCTGCCACGGGAAGCCGGACGACATGTTCGTGTACGGCGCGACCGCGTCGATCCCGGCATCGAGGCGGGTCCGGCACACGGTGAGCATGGGCCGGGCGGTGGTGTCCGAGCTGGGCACCCAGGGGCGGGCCAGCTTGTAGTGGGCGTCCGGGGCCTCGCTGGTGATCCGGCTGCGGGTCACCAGATAGCCGCGGGGGTTGGCGCCCGCCGTGGAAGGCGCGAACACGAACCCGTAGGGGGCGGAGCCCAGATCGGTCCTGTTCAGCGTGCGGAAGCGGCAGCGTTCGAACACGGCCGTGGCCCGCCCGAAGACGAAGTCCACGTCACCCTCGGCGTAGCAGTCGCGGAAGTACTGCCGGGCGAAGGTGCCGAGGGCCGTCGAGTCGGCGTACAGCGTGTCCTGATGGCCGAGGAAGCGGCAGCGCAGGAACGCCGACCGGTCGCCCTGCACCTTGAGGGCGACGGCCTGCGTGCCGGTGATCCCGGGGTGGTCGGCGCGCAGCCAGTCGTTGGCGAAGGTGATGTCCCGCGCGGTGAACCCGTCGGCCTGCACCAGGGTCGTGGCGGACCCGGTGGTGCCGTAGGTGCCGCCGCCCGGCTTCGGCGTGCCGGCCGCGTTGTCGTACACGACCACCACGTCCCGGGCGTTCCCGGAGGCCCCGATCCAGGTCATTCCGGTCCGGGCGACACCGACGGCGACGGTCTCGCGGTACACGCCGGGTGCGACGACCAGGGTGTACCCGGCGCCGCTCGCGGCGGTGACGGCGTCCTGGACGGTGGTGAAGTCGCCGGCGCCGGCGGCGTCCACGTACAGGGTCCGCTCGTCGAGGCGGCCGGCCGGCGATCCGTACGGCCCGAAGACGCGGCCGCGGTGGGCGGGGGCCGCCTGGGCCCGGGGCGCCACGGCGAGCGCGAGTACGGCCCCGGCCCCGGCCGTCACGAACGACCGTCTGCTCGGCACCGGGTGGCGCCCGGCCATCAGCAGACCTTCCCGGCACCCGCGCCGTTGCCGACGATGCCCGGCACGGCACGCGGGGAGTCGACCCTGGTCCGCAGGGTGGGGGTCCACCCGGCGCCGGACTGCAGGAACTCCTCGGGGATCTCGGCGTTGTGGACGGCGATCAGGTCCGTCCGCTTCCCGTTGACGTAGTTGTTCTCGGCGGTGAGCGGGGCCTCCTTCCACTTCTTCAGCACCTTGCCGACACTGGCGCCGGCCGGCAGCGAGATGGCGTTGTCGGTGGCGTAGAGCTGCGAGGAGATGCCGATGCCGAAGAGGTAGTAGTCGGACTTCTGCGCCTCGTCGACCACGTAGTGGTTGTTGTAGACGTCGACCTGGCCGAACCGCACGCGCGGGGAGCGCTGGAGGATCCCGTCGAAGCGGTTGTGGTGCAGGGTGACCTTGAGCTTGCCGGAGTCGGTGGTGGCGGTGCTGTCGCTGTTGCCGATCAGCATGTTCTTGTCGTGGTTCTGGAAGCGGTTCCAGGAGACGGTCACGTGGTTGGCGCCGCGCACGATGTCGGTCAGCCCGTCGTGCTGCTGGAACACCTTGCCGAAGTACACCGGCCGCTCGCTGTCCGGGTAGCGCCCGTCCGTGAACGTGTTGTGGTCGAGCCACACGTGGTCGGTGCCGTAGACGACCACGGCGTCGTACTCGGAGTTCCAGTTGCCGGTGTTGTTGTCGTCGGTCGGGTCCCACTTGGGGAAGCAGTCGAGCGGCGCCTCGATGGTGAGGTTGCGCATGATGACGTTGGAGACGCCCTTGATCTGGATGCTGCCGCCGAGGATGCCGGAGTTCCTGCCGACACCGACGATGGTGGTGTTGCTCGGGATGTTGGCCTTGATCTCGGAGTCCTGCCGGGCGGCGGAGGCGACCCGCGCGTCCTCCTGGGGGCCCTTGGCGACCTCGTCGTTGCCGTACACGGCCGGGTCGTAGTCCTTGAGGTACTGCTGGAGGTCGTAGCCGCCGGTGACGAAGGCATCGCATCCCTCGGAGACGGCGTCGATCATGCCCTTGACCTTGATGATCTTCGGCGCGTCACCGCCGTCCCGGAGCGCGGCCTTGAACTCGGCCCAGGTGGTGACGGTGTAGACGTGCTCGGCGGTCGCCGCCGAGCCGCCGGTGGTGCCGCCTTCCGCCGAGCCCCAGCCGTCGCCCGCGCCGAGCACCTGCCGGCCGAGGTCGCGCCCCTGGGACTGGGCGACGCCGGTGCCCGTGACGCCGAGTACGAGCGCGGTGCAGCCGACGAGGGAGGTAATGGCATGGGCATGCCAGATACGGGGACGCATGGATGCGGTTCCTTTCACAGCGGAGCACAGGGGATGAGGGAGGGTCTTCTTCGACGGCGCGTGGGGGGGTTACGCCTCGGGCCAGGTGATCCAGGACCCGGGGATCTCCTCGGCCAGGCGGCGCACGTCGAGCCGTGAGAGAACCCGGCGGCGCAGCAGCTCGGAGGCGACCAGCCGGGCCACGGCGATGGCCCCCGGCGGGTTGAAGTGCGTGTTGTCCTGCTCGGTCGCGGTCCAGTTGAAGTACTTCTTGGTCTCCTCGACGCCGAGCTTCTGCCACAGCGCGAGGGACAGCGCCTGGATGTCGAGGAGCGGGACACCCTCCTGCGCGGCGAGCGCGATCGCCGCCGCGGGGTAGTCGCCGTGGGTGGACACGGCCTTGCCCGCCGCGTCGAACTTCCGGCGCTCGACGGAGGTCGCGAGCACCGGCCTGGCGCCCCGGGCCCGCGCGCCGTCGACGTACCGGAGCAGATGCTCCTGGTAGGTCGTCCACGGCTCGGTGTAGCGGGTGGGGTCGGCGATCTTGGAGTCGTTGTGCCCGAACTGGACGAGGAGGAGGTCCCCGGGCCCGATGGCACCGAGGATGACGTCCAGCCGCCCCTCGTCGAGGAAACTCTTGGAACTGCGGCCGTTCACCGCGTGGTTGGAGACCTTCAGCCCCTGCCGGAGGAAGAACGGCAGCGCCATGCCCCACCCCGTCTCGGGGGCGGCGTCGGCGTACTTCTGCGCGGCGGTGGAGTCACCGGCGATGTAGAGGGTGCGTTCGCGGCGGGGCCCGCGGGACGGGACCGCGGCGGACGCGGGCCCCGTGGCGGCGACGGTGAGCGGGACGGCGGCGAGCGCCGCGGTGGTGACCTGTCTACGGGTGAGGGACACGTGCGGGTGCCTTTCCAGTAGGCCCGCGCCCCGTTCTGGGGCGCGGGGAACTGCGCGACCGGCCGGGAGGGGGCCGGTGGGCCGGTGACCGGCCCACCGGCGGAGGGTCAGCCCTTCTGCTCAGCCCTTCTGCTCAGCCCTTCTGCTCGTTCCATTCGGCCTGTGCCGTGTTCAGCTGGTCGGCCAGCGTGTCCAGGAACTCCTTCGCGCTGGTCTGCCCGTCCATCACCTTCTGGAAGGCGGGCTCGTTGTCGGCCTTGGAGATCGTGTTCCAGTCCGGCAGGTAGTACGGCAGCTGCACGATCGTCGTCGACCCGTCGGTCAGCGCGGCGGCGGCCAGCTTCGTCGGCTCCGCCTCGGCGATCCACGTGTCCTTCGCGGCGTCGTCGTTCGACGGCACCTGACCGGCCGACTTGTTGAACTTGGAGTTCTGCTCGTGCGAGGTCGCGAACTCGATGAACTTCCAGGCCGCGTCCTTGTTCTTGGAGCTCTTGAACATGCCGAGCCCGTCGACCGGGTTGGACACCTGGACCCGCTTGCCGCCGGGGCCGGTCGGCTGCGGGATGCCCCGGAACTTGTCGACGCCGAACGCCTTCACATGGTCCTGGTACGAGCCCAGGTTGTGGTTCAGCATGCCGATCGTGCCGGAGTCGAACTGCGCGACCATCTTGGTGAAGTCGTTGTTGAGGTCGGCCGCGGGCGTGACCTTCTTGTAGAGGCCGACGTACTTCTCCAGGGCCTCGACGTTCTTCGGGTCGTTGACGGTGGTCTTCTCACCGCTCGCGTCCCAGAACGAGGTGATCCCGGACTGCCCGTACATCGCGTCCAGCGCCTGCGCGATGGAGCCGGCGCCGCCGCGGATGGTGTAGCCGAACTTGTTCTTGTCCTTGTCCGTGAGCTTCTCGGCGGCCTTGTAGAACGTGTCCCAGTCGGCCGGCTCCGGCAGGCTCGCGGCCTTGAACAGGTCGGTGCGGTAGTAGAGGACACCGTTGTTGGCGGAGGTCGGGATCGAGTAGAGGGCGTCGCCGCCGCCGGCGGACTTCAGCGACTCGACCATCGACTCGTTGAGCTTGCCGCTCAGGGAGGACTTGGAGAGCCGGCCGTCGAGCGGCTCCAGCGCGCCCTGCGCGGCGAAGCCGGCGGCCATGGCCGCGCCGACACCGCCGACGTCGGGCAGGCCGCCGCCCTGGATGGCCGTGTCCACCTTGGACTGGTACTCCGTGGAGGCGATCCCGACGTACTCGACGTCGATGTCGGGGTTGGCCTTCTCGAAGTCGGCGATGACCTCCTTCCAGATGTCGGTGCGGACACCGCCGTTGTTGTCCCAGAAGACGATCTCGCCCTTGCCGCTGCCCTCGGAGCCCTTGTCCCCACCCGTGCCGCTGCCGTCGTCCCCGCAGGCGGTGGCGGTCAGGGCGAGGACGGATCCCAGGGCGACGGCCACGGCGGCACGCCTGCTTCTGCGAATGCTGATCTTCATTGAACGGCTCTCTTCTTCTGGATACGAGGGTGATGAAGTTGTGGGGGGGTCTGTGCTGTCTCCGGGGCGGACTCAGTGGCCGGCACGACCGCGATGCGGCGCCCAGCCGTCCTTCCCCGCGAGGTACTGGGTGACCGTGTGGGTCGAGGCGTCGGCGCGGTCGAGCTGCGGCCGGTCGGCGGTGACACCGGATCCCGGCCCGTACGTCCGGTACTCCGTGAACCGCGCGTCCTTCCAGGAGAAGCCGCTCATGTCCGTCCACGGCGACGACTTGATCGCGGCGGGCAGCTCGGTCTCCCGGAACAGCACCTGGGCGACGGCGTCCGGCTCGCCGCCCGGATGCCAGGGCCGGCCGAGGTGGTACGTCCCGGCGGGCGCGTCGCTGACGACCTTCGACCGGGTGATCAGGAACCCGTACGGGTTGTCCTTCCAGGTCGAGGCGGCCGTGATGTAGCCGTTGTTGCTGTCCGAGCCGCGGCTGAGCGCCTTGATGAGGGAACGCTCGATGACGGTCGTGGCCCGGCCGTAGATGAAGTCGACGTCACCCTCGATGTACGAGTCGCGGACGTAGACCCGGCTGACGACGTCGAGCTTGGGGCTGTCGGTCATCAAGGTGTCCTGGTTGCCCAGGAAGGCCGTGTTCTCGAAGACGATCCGGTCGCCGGTGGTCTTCATCGCGAGCGCCTGCTCGCCCTTCAGCTCGTGCGCGGCCTCGTCGAAGTCGTTGCTGAAGGTGAGGTTGCGGGCGGTCACGTCACTGGCGGCGATCCGCACGGTGGCGCTGCCGGTGGAACCGCCGTACTCGGCGGGCGTGTCGTGGACGATGACGGTGTCCGAGCGGTCCTGTCCAGTTCCCTGAAGCACCACGTTCGGCTTGTTCGCGGGGACGAGGACCTTCTCGCGGTAGGTGCCGGGCGCGATGCGGATCGTGACCGTGCCGTCGTTGCCGGCGGGCACGGCGTCCACGGCGGCCTGCACGGTCACGTGGTCGCCGGGGACGTTCAGCACGGTGTTCGTGCCGAGCGTCTTCTGCGGGCCGGAGAAGCGTGTGACCAGCGCGGGGACGGCGGCGGCCGGGTCCAGCCGGTAGCGGTAGAAGTCCTTCGGCCGGAAGGCGTCGCCCCAGGCGTCCTTCCGTCCGCCGGCGTTCTTCAGGATCGACCCGCGCTGCACCAACTCGGCGGTGGCGTCCGCTTGGTAGGGGTGCTGGACCCCGTCGTAGTAGCTGTTCTCGATGACCATCCTCGTCCGGCCGCGCGCCCAGTTCCCGTACGTCCACACGGGATCGCCGTCGGCCACCTGCGCCGAGAGGTAGTTGTTGTAGAGGTGGGCGTAGGCGCAGTTGTCGGCGGAGGGGTTGCGCTGTTTGGTGCCGGTGAACCAGTTGTGGTCGATGGTGATCTCGGTCAGGACATTGCTGGTCCAGCCGATGCCCAGGGCCTTGTTGTGGTTCCTGAACTGGTTGTGGGAGACGGTGACGTACCGGCTGTCCTTGCGGATGTCGAGCAGCCCGTCGCCCATGTGCTCGAAGCGGTTGTGGTCGATCCAGACGTGGTCGACGGAGTCCATCTGGATCGCGTCGAAGTCGGTGGTCTTGCCGTCCCAGTCGCCCTCGACGTAGGAGTCCCGGATCGTCAGGTTGCGGATGATGACGTTGCTGGTGCCGGGGTTCAGGTGCAGTTCGCCGTGGACGATCTCACCGGTGTCACCGACGCCGATGATCGTCTTGTCCGAGGTCACGTCGATGTCCGAGCCGAAGGGCGCCACGTCGATGGTCCCGGCCACCCGGATGACGTAGGGCTCCTCGGCGGACGCGTATCGCGCCAGCGCGGCCTGGTCGGTGACGGTCACGACCTTGCCGCCCGCGCCGCCGGTGGTGCCGCCGTCGAGGGAGGCGAAGCCGTGCGGCCGGTCGCTCCAGCGGGGCGCCGCCGTGGTGGAGGCGGTCCCGGCCGGCGGTGCGGCCTCGGCCGGGGTGAGCGCGCCGACCACGAACGAGGCGATCAGGGCGGTGACGGCGGCCACGGCTCGGCCGCGGTGCGGTAAGCGCTTGCTACGGAGGTGCGTCATTGCGGCTCCCAACAGGCGTACGAAAGACGGGGTCAGGCGGTGGTGGCGCGCGCGGCGGTGATCCGGAACCGGGTGAACGTGGCCGCTCCGGCGTGTCCCCCGCCGGTGGGCGCGACCGCGAAGAGGCCGAGCAGCGCGCCGACCCATCGCCAGGGGGTGGCGGCGAAGACCTGTCCCGAGGACTCCCACCCCTCCCCCACGTCGTAGGAGAAGCGGCAGCGTGCCCCGGCGGCGGTCTCGATCCGCAGCCGGGCCCGTCCCCCGGGCGCCGGGCGCGGCCGGCCGGCGTCCCGCTCCCTCTCGGCGACGGTCTCGGCGAACCGGTGGACCAGACGCACGCTCCCGTCGGACTCCCGCTGGAGTCCGATCCAGCGGAACGCATCCCCGAGCACCGCGAGCCCGGCCCGCGCCCCCGGTTCCTCGCTGTCGAGCCTCAGCTCCACCTCGATGGAGACCGGGATCCCCGGCAGCCGCTGTGTGAGCACATTCGCCAGTCTCCGCAGGTCGTGCGCGTGCACGGAGCGCACGCACGTGAGCCGCAGCCCGTCCCCGGAGTGCTGGGTGGCCCAGCCGTCCTGGGGGTTCGCGGTCCACTGCCACTGGCGTCCGAAGCGGCCGCCGGGGAAGTCGTCGTCGGTCGCGGGCGCGGCCGGCGGCTGGGCCGGCAGCGCCGGCTTGCGGTGGACGGCGACCGGGGCGCCGTCGTCGCCGAGCACCGGCCAGCCGTCCGCACCGTCCCAGCGCATGGGCTGGAGGTGGACGACCCTGCCGTACGCGCCCCGCTGCTGGAAGTGCAGGAACCAGTCCTCGCCGGCCGGCGTGCGCACCCAGCCGCCCTGGTGCGGCCCGTTGACCTCGGTGTCCTTCTGCTCCAGCGCGATGTGCTCCTCGTACGGGCCGAAGAACCCGCGGGAGCGGAAGACGCCCTGCCAGCCGGTCTCCACGCCCCCGGCGGGAGCGAAGATCCAGTACCAGCCGTCGTGGCGGTAGAGCTTGGGGCCCTCCAGGGTGAACCAGCCGGGGAGCCGGTCCGCGTCGACGACGACCGTGCCCTCGTCGAGCAGCCCGGTGCCGTCGGGCCGCATGCGGTGCCCCGTGAGCCGGTTCTTGACCCCCGAGCGGGACTTGGCCCAGGCGTGCACGAGGTACGCCTCGCCGGTCTCCTCGTCCCACAGCGGGCAGGGGTCGATCAGTCCCTTGCCCTCCTTGACCAGGTGGGGGCGGGTCCAGGGGCCCCTGATCCCGGGGGCGTTGACCTGGAAGACGCCCTGGTCCGGGTCGCCCCAGAAGATCCAGAACCGGTCGCCGAAGTGCCGCAGCGAGGGCGCCCACACCCCGCAGTCGTGACGTGGCGCCCTGAACTCGGAGGCCGGCTCCAGGAGTTCGAGCGCATGGCCGACGAGCGTCCAGTTGACGAGGTCCCGGGAGTGGAGCAGGGGAAGCCCCGGGGCCCGGCCGAAGCTGGAGGCCGTCAGGTAGAAGTCGTCGCCCACGCACAGGACGTCGGGGTCGGACCAGTCGGCGTCGAGGACGGGGTTGCGGTAGGTGCCGTCTCCCCGGTCGGCGGAGAAGGCGGGCACGGTGACGGCACCGGTGGCCGTGGCCGTGGCTGTGGCCGTGGCGCCCGCGGTGACGGTCGCGGTGGTCGTGTCGCTCACGCGTTCACCGCCTTCCGGGCGAGGGCCGCGGCCTGGTCCCGGTCCAGGGCGCCGTCGGCGACGACGGTGACGATCCGGCGTACGGCGGTCTCACCGGGCCCGATCGGCAGACGCTCGGTGTGGGCGAGGGAGGACCCGACTCCCGGGTACTCCTCGGCGCGGACGAACCACGGATCGCGGCGCGTGGTCTCGGTGGCGCCCGTGAACACGAGCGTCCAGTTGCCGCCGGAAAGCGCCAGCCAGTCGGCGCGGCGCCCGTGGACCGCCGGCTCGCCCTCCGCGTCGGCGGTGAAGACGCGGGGCGCGGCGGCCTCCTTGCGGGCCCGCCAGAAGAACCCGCCGTACGCGGCGCCGGGGCGGCCGTTGGTGGCGGGGCTGCCGATGGACACCGGGGCGTCGGTGATGTTGGTGAGGGAGAAGGTGAAGTCCAGCGCCCAGGCCGAGTCGGTGAGTTCGGTGGCCGCGACCGTACGGCGCTCGCGCAGCAGCTCCCGGGAGGAGGCCACCCAGCGCAGTTCCTCGACGAAGCCGTCGGGGTCCCGCAGCTGGAAGGAGGTGTGGCGCTGGGAGCCGTGGTTGGCGAGTTCGGTCGGGCCCCGGTCGCGGACGTAGGTGCGTCCGCCCCAGAAGTTGTGCCCCTCGACGTCGGGAACGGCGACACCGACGCCGAGGTGGTGGAGGTGGTCGGCGGGACTCAGTTCGGTGACCGCCGTACCGGACAGGGTGGTGACGGGGTGCAGATAGGGGCGGGGCGCGTGCCGCTCCGGAAGTTCGGGCCGGGTGAGGTAGCGGCCCACCGGACGGCCCGCCACCCGCAGGACGAGGGATGCGTCGGTCGTCATGTGCTCACCTCTTTCGCCGGTGGTGCGGAAAGCGCCCAGGGGGCGCCGAGTTCGGAGTAGAGAGCGAGGTTGTCGGCGGCCGCCGCGACCAGGCCGTCGATTCCGTCGACGACCCGCCGGTCCTCGTCGGGCAGCCGGTGCCAGGCAGCGGCCGGGAGGACGACCGGGTCCGGGGCGAGCCGGATCGCCTCGACGACCCTCATGAACGCGCCGGTCACCGCCGGCGGGACCAGCAGCTCGGTGCCGTCGACGAGGTGGTCGACGAGGTTCTCCAGCAGGTCCGTGCGGCCGTACTCGATCTCCTCCGGGCCGTGCCCGGCCCGCTGGACCAGGACGCGGTCCTGCTTGTACCAGAAGGTGATGCGGCCGCTGGTGCCGTGGACGACGTTGTACGGCTCGTCCGGGTCCTCGGCGCACAGCGTGGCGGCGACGGTGACCCGGCCGCCGTCGGCGGTGGTGACCCGGACGCAGGAGGTGTCGTCGGACTCGATGTCGTTGGCGCGCAGCAGTTCGGTCTCGATGGCGGTGACGTCCTCGGCACGGTCGGCACCGGCGAGCGCGAGCCCGGTGGCGACGGCGTGCGCGAGGGGATTGGTGAGCGCCCCGTCGATCACGTCCACGCCGTTCATGCGCCGCTTGCCGGCCCAGGGCGCGCGGCGGTAGTACGCCTCGGGACGCGCCCAGACGCCCGCTCCACCGATGCCGACGACCTCGCCGATCAGGCCCTCCGCGACCATCCGCCGGATCGCGGGGAGCGCGTGCGAACCCAGCGACTGGAAGCCGATCTGGCAGACCGTGCCGGCGTCGGCGACCCCGTCCGCCATCCGGCGGAACTCGGCGTACGACGGGGCGGGCGGCTTCTCCAGCAGGACGTGCACGCCCCGGCGGGCCGCCGTCAGCGCCAGGTCGGTGTGGGTCGGGATCGGGGTGCAGATCACCGCGATCGCGGCGCCCGTGGAGTCGAGGAGCGCCCCGAAGTCGGCGGACTGCTCGGGCGTGCCGAGGCCGTCCGGGATCTCGTCCGCGCCCAGCGGGGTCAGCTCGCAGATGCCGGCGAGCCGGACGATCCCCTTGTCCGCGAGGCGCCGGATGTTCTCCAGGTGCCAGCGGCCGTGGCCGCGCGCTCCCGCGAGGACGAGCGGAAGCGGGCTCTCGTACGTCGTGGTGTTCATCGGATCCTCCCTGCGCCCGCGCCGCGGGCCACCTCTCGGTCGGCCCTCCCGGCGCTGTCGATCTTCTGGTGCAGGGTAGGCGTCCAGCCCACGTCGGCCGTGAGATCCCGCTCGCTGCCGGAGTTGTAGGCGTTGTGGATGGCCAGGAGATCCACCGGATAGCCGTTGAACAGGGTGCCCGTCTGGTGCAGGGCGGTGCCGTTCCAGCTCTTGACCAGATCGGCGGCCTCGACGTGGCCGGGGGTGGTGAAGGCGTTGTTCTCCGCGTACACGGCGGACTCGGTGGAGACGCCCAGGGAGTAGCGGTAGTCGTGGGCGTCGGCCGGGACGACGTAGCGGTTGTTGTAGAGGTGCACCTGTCCGAAGCGGACGCGCGGCGCGCGCTGCACGACGTTCTCGAACTGGTTGTGGTGCAGCGTCACCCGGAGCTTGCCCCGGTCGCCGGTGGCCGTGTCGCCGTTGCCGATGAGGATGCCCTTGTCGTGGTCGGCGAAGCGGCTCCACGAGACGGTGACCAGGTCGGAGGCGTTGGTGATGTCGAGCAGGCCGTCGTGCCGGAGGTAGTTGCGGCCGAAGTAGGTGGGCTCGTCCTCGTCGGGGTGCCCCTGGTCGGAGATCGTGACGTGGTCGATCCAGACATGGCTGGAGCCGCGCACCCAGATGTTGTCGTACGCCGTCTTCCAGTCGCCGAGGCCGCCGGTGTTGGGCTGCCAGAGGGGGAAGCAGTCGTAGGCGTCGCGGAGTTCGAGGTTGCGGACGATCACGTTGTCCGCGTCCCTGAGCTGGAGGCTCGCGCCCTTCAGGACGGCGCCCTTCAGGCCGACGATGGTGGTGTTGGAGCCGACGGCCAGCTCGATCCGCTCGGCCTGCCGGGCCGCCGACGCCCGGCGGGCCTCCTCCTGGGCACCGGCGGGCTTGGCGGAGCCCCAGGTGCGCGGGTCGTAGGCGGCCAGGTACTTCTTCAGGTCGTACCCGTCGGTCGCGTAGTCGGCGCAGTCGAGCCGGTCCCCGTCGTCGTCGGTGTTGGCGTCGACGGTCCCCGCGATCCGGATGATCTTCGGGGTGGCGCTGCCGCCGTCCAGGGCGCGGACCAGCTCGCTCCGGGTCCGGACGGTGAGGACATGGGCGTCGTCTGCGGTGGAACCCCCCGTGGTGCCACCGTCGGCGGCCGCCCAGCCGTCGTCCGTCGCGAGCGTGTCCCGGCTGATGTCCCGCCCGGCGCCCTGGGCCTCGGCCCCGGCCGGGAGGGTGAGCAGAACACCCAACAGTCCGAACCCGACGCCCAGTTGGACTCTTCTCATCCCTTCACCGCCCCCGCGCTGAAGCCCGTGATCAGCCACTTCTGGATGAAGGCGAAGACGATGACCACCGGGACCGCGGCGATGATGCCGCCGGCCGCCAGCGCGCCCAGGTCGACACTGTCCGCGCTGAGCAGGGTGTTGAGGCCGACCGGGATCGTCTGCTTCTCCTGGTTGCTGAGGAACATCAGGGCGAACAGGAAGTGGTTCCAGGAGTGCACGAAGGCGAAGGAGCCGACGGCGATCAGACCGGGCCGCAGCAACGGCAGCACGACCACCCGGAACGCGGTGAACCGGTTGCAGCCGTCCACCCAGGCCGCTTCCTCCAGCGTGTACGGCACGTTCTTGATGAAGTTGCTGATCAGGATGATCGACAGCGGCAGCTGGAAGACCGTCTCGGCGAGGATGACACTGCCGAGCGAGTTGATCATCCGCAGCTCGGCGAAGATCTGGAACAGCGGGACGAGGAGCAGCGCGCCCGGGACGAACTGGGAGCACAGCAGCGCCAGCATGAACCCGCGCTTGATCCTGAAGTCGAAGCGGGCGAGGGCATAGCCGCCGGCCAGGGCGACGAGCGTGGTCATCAGCAGGGTGACGACACCGACGAGCACGCTGTTCTGGAAGTAGACCCCGAAGCTGCGCTCGTTCCACACCTTCTCGAAGTGCTCGAAGGTCATCGGCCACGGCACGAGCGAGGTCGAGCCGGGCTTGCGCAGCGCGAACAGCAGGATCCAGTAGAAGGGGACGAGGGTGAAGACGAGATAGATCGACAGGGGCAGGTAGATCTGCCAGCGCGGGACCTCGTCCCAGGCGCGGCGGGCCTTGTGCGGGCGCTGCGGGGGCTCCTCGGCCGCGGGCGCGGGCCGCACCGGGGCGACCTTCTCGACGTCCTTGGTGATCACTTGGACTCGCCTCCGAACTTGCTGAGCCGCAGATAGACCATCGAGCAGAAGAGCAGGATCACGAACGCGACCGTGGTCAGGGCGGACGCGTAGCCGAAGTTGTGGGCGTCGACCGAGGTGTTGGCGATGTAGAGGGGGAGCGTCGTGGTCTCCCCCGCCGGTCCGCCGCCGGTCAGGGTGTAGAGGAGGTCGACGTTGTTGAACTCCCACACCGCGCGCAGCAGCGTGGAGAGGATGATCGCGTCCTTCAGGTGCGGCAGCGTGATGTGCAGGAACTGCCGGATGCGGCTGGCGCCGTCGACCTCGGCGGCCTCGTACAGGTCCTTCGAGACGGACTGGAGGTCGGCGAGGATGAGGATCGCGAAGAAGGGGACACCGCGCCACAGGTCGGCGACGACCGCCGCCGAGAAGACGGTGGAGGTGTCGGAGAGCCAGCTGGTGCCGTACTCGCCGATGCCCATGTCCGCGAGGTAACGGGTGATGCCCGTCTGGGAGTTGTAGAGGAGCACCCAGATCGCGGACGTCAGCACGCCGGAGACGGCCCAGGGCGAGAAGACCAACGCCCGGCCGACGGCCCGGCCGACGAACGTCTGATTGACGATGAGGGCGAGCGCCAGACCGAACAGCAGCTGCAGCGAGACCTCGACGACCACCCACTTGGCGCTGAAGACGAGGGTGTCCCAGAAAAGGGGGTCCTCGGTGAAGGCGTGGACGAAGTTGTCGAAGCCGGCGAAGCCGTTCCGCCAGGGTTTCGTGGGGTTGTAGTGCTGCAGGCTGTAGTAGAAGACGCTGATGACCGGGTAGGCGATGAAGCCCAGCATGAGCAGGGCGGCCGGGGCGATCAGCAGGTAGGGCAGCCTGCGCGGGGTCGCGGAGGCACGGCGCGCACGGCTCCGCCGGGGTGGCGCGGGCGGTTTCGCCACGGCTGCGGCTTGGGCCATGACTGGGGCTCCGTTTCTGGGTACGTCGTGGTGCGTGGTCGTGCGTCGTGGTACGTGGTGCGTGGTGCCGCCTGGCGCAGGAAGCGCTTTCTCGACGGGCAGGGGACGGTCGGGGGCGCGGTACGGGGTGCCACGTGTGGTGCGTTCGCGGGTGCGGTTGCGTGGGGGCTTGTCGCGCAGTTCCCCGCGCCCCTTGAAGGGCCGGGGGTTCTCAGCTGGCGTACGGGTCCGGGACCTTGCCCGGCCTGGCCAGGAACTCGAAGTCGCAGCCGGTGTCGGCCTGGGTGATCTGGTCGTTGTAGAGGGCGCCGTAGCCGCGTTCGTAGCGGGTGGGGGGTGGGGTCCAGTCCTCCCGGCGGCGCTCCAGCTCCTCGTCGTCCACATCGAGTCGCAGGGACCGGGCCTGGACGTCGAGGGTGATGGTGTCGCCGGTGCGCACCAGGGCGAGGGGCCCGCCGACGTACGACTCCGGTGCCACGTGCAGCACGCAGGCGCCGTAACTGGTGCCGCTCATCCGGGCGTCGGAGATCCGCACCATGTCCCGTACGCCCTGCTTCAGCAGGTGGTCGGGGATGGGCAGCATCCCGTACTCGGGCATGCCCGGCCCGCCCTTGGGGCCGGAGTTGCGCAGCACCAGCACGCTGTCGGCGGTGATGCCGAGCGACGGGTCGTTGATCGTGCGCTGCATCGTCCGGTAGTCGTCGAAGACGACCGCCGGTCCGGTGTGCCTGAGCAGGTGCGGTTCGGCGGAGATGTGCTTGATGACCGCGCCGTCCGGACAGAGGTTGCCCCGCAGGACGGCGACCCCTCCCTCGGCGGCGACCGGGTTCTCCCGGGTCCGGATGACGTCGTCGTCGTGCACGAGCGCGCCGCCCAGCTGTTCGCGCATCGTGTCGTACGAGACCGTCGGCCGGTCCAGGTGCAGCAGGTCGGTGATCCGGGACAGGAACCCGGGGAGGCCGCCCGCGAAGTGGAAGTCCTCCATCAGGTACTTCTGGCCGCCGGGCCGTACGTTGGCGAGCACCGGCACGGTACGGGCGACACGGTCGAAGTCGTCGAGGGTGAGCTTGACGCCCGCGCGGCCGGCCATGGCGATGAGGTGGATGACGGCGTTGGTGGAGCCGCCGAGTCCGAGGACGGTGGTGACGGCGTCCTCGAACGCGTCCGCGGTGAGGATGTCGTTCAGCTTCCGGTCCCGGTGGACGAGTTCGACGATCCTGAGGCCGGCGGCGGCCGCCATGCGGTCGTGGCCCGAGTCGACGGCCGGGATGCTGGACGCGCCCGGGACCGTGACGCCGAGCGCCTCGGCGGCGGCGGTGAGCGTGGAGGCGGTGCCCATCGTCATGCAGTGGCCCGGCGAGCGCGCGAGACCGGACTCCAGTTCGGTCATCTCGCAGTCGCCGATGAGCCCGGCGCGCTTGTCGTCCCAGTACTTCCACATGTCGGTGCCGGAGCCCAGGACCTCGTTGCGCCAGTGGCCCGGCAGCATCGGCCCGGCGGGCACGAAGACGGCCGGCAGGTCGACGCTGGCCGCGCCCATGAGCAGGGCGGGCGTCGACTTGTCGCAGCCGCCCATCAGGACGGCCCCGTCGACCGGGTAGGAGCGCAGCAGCTCCTCCGTCTCCATCGCGAGCATGTTGCGGTAGAGCATGGGGGTCGGCTTCTGGAAGGTCTCCGACAGGGTCGAGACCGGGAACTCCAGCGGGAAGCCGCCCGCCTGCCACACCCCCCGCTTGACCGCCTGGGCACGATCCCGGAGGTGCACATGACAGGGGTTGATGTCGGACCAGGTGTTGAGGATCGCGATGACCGGCTTGCCGAGGTGCTCCTCGGGGAGGTAGCCGAGCTGACGGGTGCGGGCGCGGTGGCTGAAGGAGCGCAGCCCGTCCGTGCCGTACCACTGGTGGCTGCGGAGCTCCTCCGGCCTCTTCCTGGCGTGCGCGTCGTTCATATCGACCACCCGGCGGCGATGGCGGCGACCTCGGCGCGTTCGTCCTCGGGCAACTGTCTGCTGGGCGCCCGGACGTCGCGGCGGCAGAGGCCGAGGGAGGCGAGGGCCTCCTTGACGACGGTGACGTTGTTGGCGGAGCCGTTGGCGGCGCGCAGCTCCTCGAAGCGGCGGATCTGCTCCCAGATCTTCATGGCACCGGGGAAGTCACCGGCCCGGAGCGCCTCGATCATGTTCAGCGAGACGGCCGGGGCGACGTTCACCAGGCCCGACGTGAAGCCGGTGGCGCCGGCCGAGAAGTAGGAGGGCGCGTACGGCTCGGCGAGCCCGGCCACCCAGACGAAGCGTTCGAGGCCGGCGTCGCGGGCGAAGGCGGCGAACCTGGCGGCGTCCGGGACGGCGTACTTGACCCCGACCACGTTGGGGCAGGTGTCGGCGAGCCGGGCGAGCCGTTCGCCGGTGAGCTGCGCGTTGCGGATGTAGGGCACGACGCCCAGCTCGGGCACGGCCCGCGCGATCGCCCGGTGGTAGTCGACCCAGCCGTCCTGCGACACGTACGGGTGCACCGGCTGGTGGACCATCACCATCTGCGCCCCGAGCTCGCGGGCGTGCTCGGCGGAGGCGACGGCGGTGGGCACGTCGTGTCCGACACCGACCAGGATCACGGCCCGGTCGCCGGCCTCGTCCATCGTCAGCTCGGTGACCAGCCGGCGCTCCTCGGGGGTCAGGGCGTAGAACTCGCCGGTGTTTCCGTTCGGGGTGAGGGTGGTGATCCCTCCGTCGAGCAGCCGGCGCAACAGGGCCCGGTGGGCACCCTGGTCGACGGTGCCGTCCTCGGCGAACGGAGTCACCGGGATCGCCACCACGTCGGCCAGGGCCGCCCGTTGGGTCTCGAACGTCACGCTGCTCATGGATGACCTTCCTCTGCGAGGAGCTGGAGGACTGCGGAGGCCGGACGGGTCCGCCGCGCCGGGCGGGTTCGCCGTGCCTCGTGGACTTGGCGGCTTACCGGGCCTGCCGGGCCCGCAGGGACGGGTGGGCCTGCTCGTCCTCCCGCGCCCCGGGGAAGGCCCGTTCGACGAACGAGGCGATGTGGGCGTGCAGGGCGTCGGCCGCGCCGTCGGCGTCGCCGTCCAGGGCGAGCCGCAGGATCTCGCGGTGCTCTGCGGCCTCCCGTTCCCAGGAGGGGTCTGCGGCCCAGGCGACGGCCGACACCAGGGCGGCCTGGTCGCGCACCTCGTCGAGCATCCGCCCGAGCAGCGGGTTGCCGCACGGCACGTACAGGGCGCGATGGAACTCCCGGTTGGCCAGCGACCGTTCGGCGGTGTCCGTGGCCGCGTCTGCCCTGGTCAGCGCGTCGCTCGCCGCTTCCCACGGGGCGCCGCGCCGCACCGAGCGCCGCAGGGCCTCCGGCTCCAGGAGCAGCCGTACGTCGTAGACCTCGCGCGCCATGTCCGCGTCCACCATGCGCACCGTGACGCCCTTGTACTGGTTCATCACGACGAGCCCGGTCCCGGCGAGCGTCTTGAGCGCCTCGCGCACGGGCGTCTTGGACACCCCGAACTGCGCGGCCAGCTCGGTCTCGACCAGGGCCTGGCCGGGCGTCAACTGCCCGGTGAGGATGCGGTGCTTGATCCCCTCCAGCACGAACTGCGTGCGGGACGGGATCGGCGTGGGCACAGAGGTCATGCGCGCCTCTCGGTTCTCACGTGTGAGATCTCAGGTATGGGATCTCACATATCGCGTCTCATATATGACGTACGAAGTACGACGCGTTGAAGGTAGGGAGGGGCGTGATGTTTCGTCAATGCTTCTGACAGAAGAAGATGTGCCCGCCGTCACATGATCTTGAAATCACACGATCCTGGTGTCGCCCTCGCGCGCGCTCTCGGTCGGCCCGCCGAAGACCACGGCCGCCCGGCCGGTCGCCCCCTCCGGGGTCAGCGTGGGGCCCACATGGGTGATCAGCAGCCGGCTCGCGCTCTTCGCGTACGTCCCAGCCTCCTCCGGCGTGAGATGCACCCGGGGTTCACCTTCGCGATGGGTGTCGACGTCCGCCTCGCACAGGAACAGGTCCGCGCCGCCGGCGAGCCGGCTCAGCGCCTCACACGGGCCGCTGTCCCCCGAGTACGCGAAGATGCGCCCCTGGCACTCGGCGCGCAGTCCGTACGCCTCCACGTCGTGGAAGACGGCACGGGCGGTGAGCGTGAGATTCCAGTGCCGCGCGGTGTGGCCGTCGTACAGGGTCCGGAAGTCGAAGACGCTGTTCAGGAAGGCTGTGTCGGGCCGCCCCAAGAATCCCGCGAGGCGCTGCGCGCAGCCGTCGGGCGCGTACACGGGCAGCGGGGCGGGCAGGGTGAGGCCGCCGAACGCGAAGCCGTACAGCGCCGCCGCCAGGTCCGCCGTGTGGTCCGCGTGCAGATGGGAGATCCAGATCGCCGTGAGCCGGGTGGGATCCGTGTGCCGCTGCAACTCGGCGAACGTCCCGAACCCCGCGTCCACCCATATCTCGGCGCCCCCGCCCCGCAGCAGATACCCGGAGGCGGGCCGGCCCGGCCGGGGATACGGGGAGGCGGTGCCGAGGACGGTGAGACTCAGGGGCATGTCGGGGAGCGTACGGAGCGGCAGAGGGGGCGCGCGGCGTTTCACTGGTTCTGTCCTGGATGCGCCGGTGAGGGGCGGCCGGGCGCGGGCCCGCCCACTCCGCAGCAATCACACCGCCCCGGGGCGGCGCCCGCCGTGGCCGCGGCCGCGTCCGTGGCAGAGAGGCTGCCGGACGGCGCTCGCCGTCACGACGTGGACGCTGCCCCCGCCGAACCTCCGCCCCGCCACTGCGGCCGTCCCGCCCGCGAAGCCACCTGCCCCGGCCGCCGACACCACTCCGCCACAGCCGTCCACCCACGCCTCGCTCAACGGCGCCCCGCCGCACGGTCCGCCCCCACCCTCCGCAAGGAAACCGACACGGCGGACGCCGAGCCGCAGCCGCGTCCAGTGGGCTTCGCGAGGGGCCGGCTGCTCTCCACCGCCGGTGCCCCGGTTCCGCCCCGCCGCGCGGCCTACGGCTTCCAGAGCGGGTCGCGTCCGCTCAGGCCGATCGCCCGGTCCAGGAGCGGGGCCTCGTCCGGTACGGGCTGCACGGGGCCGAAGATCTCGCCGCGCGACGGATCGTCGGCCGAGGCGGCGAGGAAGGCGTGCGTCGCGCCGAGGGCCGCGGGATCGGGCTCGTACGCCTGACCGGTCGCCCGCGCCAGGTCCCAGCCGTGTACGACCAGTTCGTCGGCCGCCACCGCTCCGGCGATCTCCCCCGGCAGGGACACCCCGCCCGCCCGGGTCTCCCCCGCCCACGCGGCCGGGTCCCGCCAGGCCTCGGCGAATTCGTCGAGCACCTGCGGCAGCTTCTCGCGCCAGCCCGGCCCGATGTCGGGCAGCGCCGCCTGCGGGTCGGTGTCCGTCGTGGGACCGAGATCCTTCCGGCCCGCGTCACGGAAGGCGACGGCCAGTCCGAGCAGGTGCCCGAGGAGGTGGCGCACGGCGTACTCCGGGCACGGGGTGCGGTCCGACAGCTGATCGTCGCGGACGCCTCGGGCGAGACGGGCGACCACGCGGGCCTGCGAGGTGAGGTCGAGGGGGGCCGGTGCCTGGTCGTTCATGCGGAACTCCTGGGTACGTCTCGAAGGTGCGTCGGCGTGGTGCGGCCGTTGACGGTGTCGTCGGGTCTTCTGTCGGTAGACCCCCGGCGCCCCGAGAACTCATCGCTCGGCCCGCGTCCGTCCCTCCCGGCGACGTTTTCTAGGTCATCCGCCCGATCCGCGGGGCGGGGCCTCAGCACCACGATCAACGGACATGACCACCTCACCCGGCCCCGGACCCGGTCCCGAACTCACGCCCGAGACCACCACGCCCGCTCCCCCACCCCGCCCGGCATGGCGGGCCGCCCGCGTTCTCGGGGACCGCGACGCGGGGCCGTACCTCGCGGGCGTGGTGGTCTCGGGCCTGGGCTCGTCCGCGATGTGGCTGGTGGCGGGCGTCTGGGCCAAGGACCTCACCGGCTCGAACGCGCTGGCGGCGCTGTGCACGCTCGCCCTGTGGGCCCCGCTGCTCGTCGGCCCGCTCCTCGGCACCCTCGCGGACCGCCCCCGCCGCCGCGCCGTCCTGATCACCGCCAACCTGGTGCCGGCCGCCCCTCTCCTCACCCTCTTCACCGTGGACACCCCGGACGACCTGTGGCTCCTCTACGCGGTGCTCCTCGTCCACGGCGCGGCAGGCGTCGTCGCCGACGCGGCCGAGTCGGCCCTCATCGCCCGCGCCGTCGGCCCGTCGCTCCTCGGCGACTTCAACGGCCTGCGCATGACGGCCCACGAGAGCATGAAGCTGGTGGCCCCCCTGGCGGGAGCCGGTCTGTACGCGGCGTACGGCGGGGCCACGGTGGCGCTGCTGGACGCGGTCACGTTCGTCGCGGCGGCGGTGCTCTACGGGCTGGTGCGGGAGCGCGGGACACGCCCCGCCCCTTGCGAGGAGCCCACCCGGGGCCTGTACGCCCGCACGGCCGAAGGCGCCCGCCACCTCCTGGCCGACCCCCGCCTGCGCCCCCTGGTCCTGGCCGGCGGCACGACGATGCTGCTCTCCGGGGTGAACGGCGCCCTGATCCACGCGGTGGTGGAGTCCCTGGGCCGCTCCCCCGCCCACGCCGGCCTCCTCTTCCTCGCCCAGGGCGCCGGCTCGGTCGCTGTCGGCCTGGCCACGGGCCCCCTCCTGCGGCGCCTCGGCGACGTCCCCTTCGCGGCCTACGGCATCGCCCTGACGGGGGCGGCGGTGGCGGCCCGCACCGTCCCCGACGACATCACCGCCCTGGCTTCGAGCGCGGCGATCGGCATCGGACTCCCCTGTGTCCTGACCGCCACGCTCACCGCTGTCCAGCGCGAGACCCCGCCCGACCGGCTGGGCCGCACCACGGCGACCGCCCACACCCTCCTCTTCGCCCCGACCGCGGTGGGCATGGCGATCGGCGCGGGCCTGGTCGGCGTGGCCGGTCTCCCGGTGCTGCTGCCGGCCGTGGGCGCGCTCCTGCTCGTGACGGCGGCCCGGCTGCTGTGCCGGCGCTGAGCGGTGGGGGACCCTGGTGGCATGGGCAACGTCATCTGCGACATCACGGTCTCGGCCGACGGCTACTCGGCCGGGCTCGGCCAGAGCGAGGAACGTCCCTTCGGCGACGACGGCGGTGACGGTTCGGGCGGCGGACTGCACGCCTGGATGTTCGACACCCCCGAGGAGAACCGGGCCGAGCTCGACCGGCTGAGCACCGCCGGCGCGTTCGTCATGGGGCGCAACATGTTCGGCCCGGTGCGCGGCGCGTGGGACCGGCCGTGGAACGGCTGGTGGGGCGACGACCCGCCCTTCCACGCACCGGTGTTCGTGCTCTCCCACCATGCGCGCGAGCCCCTGCCGATGGACGGCGGCACCACCTACCACTTCGTCACGGACGGCATCGCCCCGGCCCTGGCGCGGGCCCGCGCGGCTGCCGGCGACGGGGACGTCACCGTCCTCGGCGGCGCGACCACCGTCAACCAGTACCTCGCCGCCGGCCTGATCGACGAGCTGCGCCTGCACATCGCGCCCCTCACCCTCGGCGCCGGCACCCGCCTCTTCGAGGGCGTCCCCCCGCTGCGGCTGGAACAGGTGGCCTCGCGCGCGGCGAGCCTGGTCACCCATGTGACCTACCGCGTGCTGCCGCGCTGAACCCGTCGCCGCCCCATGGACCGCGCCCTCGGGCCGGTGGGCCGGGGGGCGGCCACGGCAGCGGCTCACCCCACCGCCGTCAACGCCTCCCGCACCGCCGCCAGGTCCTGGTCCGAGGCGAGCCCCGCGTGGTAGAGCCGGAGTTCCGTGGCCCCCAGCTCCACCGCCCGCCCCGCGTCCTCCGCCAGGGTGACCGGGCTGCCGCCCATGCCCGACACGATCGGGAAGTTGGCGGCCAGCACGGCCCCGTCCGCCCCGGCCTCCGTGAACGCCGGCAGCAGCCCGGGCCCGCCCCCGCACGGCACGACGACACCGTCGGCCACGCCGAGGATGTGCCGGGGGTCCACCCCGGGGTTGGCCCCGCAGTGGTACGTCACCGGGTCCGCGTGCAGCAGTACCTGGAACCCCGCGGGCGCGGCGGCCCGTACGGCCCCGACGGTCTCCTCCTGGAGCGAGCGGGCGATCGCGTCCCGCCACACCCGGGTGGCCGCCGCCCGGTCGGTCCCGAGGAGCTTCTCCACGGCCGGCCAGCCCTCGTCGACGCTCTCGCCGCGCCACAGCGGTTCCAGCGCCGTGCGGACGGCGGCCGCCAGTTCCTCGGGGTCCTGTCCGGCACCGGCGTACCCGTCGCGGCAGGTGCGGCAGAAGCACAGCGACATCAGGTACTGCCCGGCGTCACCGAGCCCGACCCCGCCCGTCTTGTCGTGGGCGTGCAGGTGGGCGACGCCGTACCAACCGAGCGACTCCAGCTCGGTGCCGCGCGCACCGGGCCGGACCGCCGCCTCCACGGCCAGATCCACCAGGTACTCCCGGGTGTCCGGCTGTGCGACGCAGGGGGCCCACGGATACCGGTCACCGTAGGCGTTGACCACGGAGGTCGAGGGATGCTCGGCGCCCAGCCTGGAGTTGTGCGCCAGGACCACCCAGGTGTGCACTTCGAGTCCGGCGTGCGCGAGCGCCGTCGCCGCCTCGCCGAACGCGTCGCCGAACGCCCAGTCCCCCGCCGTGTACGGCCGCAGCGTACGGCCCTCCCATCGCGCGCCCGGCGGATACAGCACGGCCGCGTGCTCGGCGGTGACGATGCGCTGCCGGGGGTGGCGGGGGGTGAGCGCGCGGGTGGAGTGGTAGGCGGAGGCGAGCGTCGCCTGCCGTACCCCCAGTGCCGCGACGCGCTCGGCGGCGGCCGGATCCCCGATGACGTCCCACGGGTAGACGAACGTCGACGCCTTCACTTGCCCTCCAGGCACTCTTCCAGCAGCGCGTGGCCGCGCTCGATCAACTCACTCAGCCGCTTGACGTGTTCACCGGCCGGCTCGTGCAGCGGCGGCCGTACCTCTCCCACGTCCAGCCCCCGTAGCCGTACCCCTGCCTTGACCAGTGACACCGCATAGCCGCGTCCCAGGGAGCGGAGTGCGACGAAGGGCCGGTAGAACCCGTCGAGCAGCCGCTGCACGGTCGCGTCGTCCCCCGCGCCGAGCGCCCGGTGGAAGGCCAGGGCGATCTCCGGGACGAAGCAGAAGACGGCCGACGAGTACAGGGAGACCCCGACGGCCCGGTACGCGGGCTGGGTCAGCTCGGCGGTCGGCAGGCCGTTGAAGTAGAGGAAGTCGTCCGGGCCGGAGACCTCGCCACGCACCGCGCTGACGATCCGCGTCATCAGGTCCAGGTCGCCGAGGCCGTCCTTGAGGCCGACGATCCCTTCCGTGCGCGCCAGTGCGACCACCGTCTCCGGGGTGAACACGGCGTTGTCGCGCTGGTAGACGACGACGGGGAGAGAGGTCGCCGCGGCGAGTTCCCGGTAGTGGCGCAGCAGCCCCTCCTGGGCGGCCACGACGAGGTACGGCGGGAGGGCGAGCAGGCCGTCGGCCCCGGCCTCCTCGGCGAGGCGCGCGTAGCGCACGGCGAGGGCGGTGCCGTAGCCCGCGCCGGCCACCACCGGCACCCGGCCCGCCGTTTCCGCGACGGCGGCCCGTACGCACTCCTGGAACTCCTCGGGCGTGAGCGCGTGGAACTCGCCGGTGCCGCAGCAGACGAAGACGGCGGCGGCACCGGCCTCGACGCCCCGGCGGACGTGCGTGCGAAGAACGCCGGTGTCGATCGCCCCGTCCGGGCCGTACGCCGTGACGGGGAAGAACAGCGGTCCGCTGGGGACCCTGAGCCGGGCGGCGAGCGGGGCTGACGTCACGGGCTGTCCCAAGTCCACGGGCTCTCCCAGGTCCATGTCACTGATCAGTGTTTACATTTCTGAACAACCTCACGCTAGGGCGCCCGCTCCGGGCCGGTCAAGCCGGACAACCCGCGCCACACCAGCGATTTCACGCCTCGGCGCCCCCCTTGACGCACAGGACGCGCACTCCCTAGCGTGTCCATGAATGTGAATGTCGGACGCCCATGTGCACGGCTGGCGATGCAAGGAGATCCAGGATGCCCGCTCCCCGCACCGTTCTGCTCACCGGCGCCGCCGGCGGGCTCGGCACCCTGATGCGGGACCTGCTCCCGGCCCACGGCTACGAGCTTCGCCTCCTGGACCTGCTGCCCGTCGAGGGCGCGCCGGACGCGATCACGGCCGACCTCGCCGACAAGAAAGCCCTGCGCGAGGCCGTGCGGGGCGTCGACGCGATCATCCACCTCGCGGGCATCTCCCTGGAAGCCTCCTTCGAGAAGATCCTCGCGGCGAACATCGAGGGGACCCACAACCTGTACGAGGCCGCCCGTGCGGAGGGCGTGCCCCGTATCGTCTTCGCGTCCTCCAACCACGCCGTGGGCTTCACCCCCCGTCCGGTGGGCCAGGATCCGCTGATCCCGGTCGACACCCCGCACCGCCCCGACACCTTCTACGGCCTGTCCAAGTCCTTCGGCGAGGACCTGGCACAGCTCTACTGGGACAAGTACGGCCTGGAGACGGTCTCCGTGCGCATCGGCTCCTGCTTCCCCGAGCCCACCAGCGTCCGGATGCTCTCGCTCTGGATGAGCCCGGCCGACGGCGCCCGCCTCTTCCACGCGGCCCTGACCGCCGAGCACGTCGGCCACACCGTCGTCTACGGCTCCTCCGCCAACACCCGTCTGTGGTGGGACCTGTCCACCGCCCGCGCCCTCGGCTACGAGCCGCAGGACGACTCCGAGCCGTACGCCGAGAAGCTGATCGCCGAGCAGGGCGCACTGGACCCCGAGAACGTGGCCCACGCCAACCTCGGCGGCCACTTCGTGAGCGACCCGCCGATCTGGCCGTACTGACCGGCCGTACCGGCACGGAAGGCTCGTGCGCCGTACGGGAAACGAGGGCCGTACGCCGTGCGGAGGGAGCGGGCGGGCACCGAACGGGCCCGCCCGCTCCGGCATATCGGCCGCGTTCCCGCGGCTCGGGGCGGCGGACCGCGCGACCGGGGCCACGCTCGGCCCAGGGGGCTCGGACGGACCGGCGGGCGCGCCGGCCGGCGACCGAAATTCGCTGGGACGGCGTCGCCGGCGCCCCTACCATCCGGGACATGCCACGCCCCAGCGGATTCACCTACACCGAGCACTCCGACCACACCGTGACGATCGACCACCACGGCCGCGCGGCCACGACGCTGCGGGGCCCCCGAGCTGCCCGGTTCCTCGCCGAGGTCGCGGCGGGCGACCCGCAGCTGGTCATGGCCCGCTGGACCGGGAACTACCGCCGGGGCAACGAACGCACGGCCCGGGAGCACCCCCGCAACCGCCGCTGACCCGAACGGCCGCCCCGCGCGCCCGGGTAAGGGAACGGTAAAGCGGCCTGAATCGTTCACCCCGCATGACCGCTATGACCCCCGGCTCGAACATCCCGCTGCCCGTCACCCGCGTCGCGGTGGACGTCTCCGCCCCCGTGCGGCTCGACGTGTCGGGCCTGCTGCTCACCGTCGACGGCAAGGTGCGCTCGGACGACGACTTCATCTTCTACAACCAGCCGACCGGGCCGGGCGTGACCTACCGCTCCGGCGGCGGCACCGCACCCGACTCGATCACGGTGGACACCTCCGCCGTGCCCCCGGGCATCGAGAAGATCGTCGTCACGGCCAGCCCGGACGCGGCGGGCCAGACCTTCCAGGGCGTCGAACCGACGGCGACGATCCGCGACGCGGCGAACGGCTCCGTGATCTCCACGTTCACCCCGCCCCAGCTGGGCACGGAGACCGCCCTGGTGATCGTCGAGATCTATCTGCGCAACGGCGCGTGGAAGGCCCGCGCGGTCGGTCAGGGATACGCGAACGGTCTCGCGGGCATCGCGACGGACTTCGGTGTCACGGTGGAGGAGCCCGCCGCGGCCGCCCAGCCGGCCCCCGCGCAGCCCGCTCCCCCCATGCAGCCCCCGGCAGCCCCGCCCGCCCCCGCCATGGACCCGCGGGTCGTGGCTCCCCCGGTGCCGCCGGCCCCGCCCGCCGCGCCCCCGGCGCCCGCCCCGGGCGCCGGAAAGATCAACCTGGACAAGGGCCGTGTCAGCCTCCAGAAGAACCAGACGGTCTCCCTCGTCAAGGGCGGCCGACCGCTGCTCTCCCAGGTCAAGATGGGTCTCGGCTGGGAGCCGGCGTACCGGGGCAAGGACATCGACCTCGACGCGTCGGTCATCGCGTACGGCCCGCAGCGCAACCACATCGACAGCTGCTACTTCGGCAAACTGTCGATCGTGAACGGCGCGATCAAGCACTCCGGGGACAACCTCACCGGCGAGGGCGGCGGGGACGACGAGGTGATCGTGGTCGACCTCGGACGGCTGCCCCAGGAGGTCACCGGACTGGTCTTCACGGTCAACTCGTTCTCCGGCCAGAAGTTCACCGAGGTCGCCAAGGCCTACTGCCGGCTGCTCGACGCCGCGACCGGCGAGGAGCTGGTCCGCTTCGACCTCACCAGCGCCGAGGCCCAGACCGGCGTGATGATGGCCAAGCTGATCAAGCAGTTCAGCGGCGAGTGGGAGATGACCGCGATGGGCGACTTCGTGAAGTCCCGCACGGTCAGGGGGATGGTGAAGCCGGCGGCGCAGGCCCTCTGAGGCGCACGCCCGCGACACCGGGTGCCCCGCGCACGCGGGGCACCCGGCCGGCCGGCGAGCGGTGGGACCGAGCCCCCGCTCCCTACTGGATCACTCCGCTGTAGGCGTTCAGCGCGGGCTGGCCGCCGAGGTGGGCGTAGAGCACGGTCGACTCCGGGCCGATCTCGCCGCGCTCGATCAGGTCGATCATCCCGGCCATCGACTTGCCCTCGTACACGGGGTCGGTGACCATGCCCTCGGTGCGGGCGGCGAGCTGCATGGCGACGAGGGTGGCGTCGTCCGGAACCCCGTAGGTCCCGGCGTGGTAGCGCTCGTCCAGCTCGACGTCGGCCACGGTCAGCTCCCGCTCCACGCCGATGAGTTTCCCGGTGTTCCGGGCGATGCGGGCGACCTGCTCCCGGGTGGAGGTCGGCTTGGCCGAGGCGTCGATGCCGATCACCCGGCGCGGCCTGCCGCCCGCCTCCTCCAGCGCCGCGAAGCCGGCCACCATGCCGGCCTGGGTCGAGCCGGTCACCGAGCACACGATCACCGTGTCGAAGAAGACGCCCAGCTCCCGCTCCTGATCGGCGACCTCGTACGCCCAGCCGGCGAAGCCGAGGCCGCCCAGGGGGTGGTCGGAGGCGCCGGCCGGGATGGCGTACGGCTTGCCGCCGCCCTCCTCGACCTCCCTGAGCGCCAGCTCCCAGCTCTCCTTGAAACCGATCCCGAAGCCGGCCCGGACGAGCCGTACGTCGGCGCCGGCCAGCCGGCTGATCAGGATGTTGCCGACCTTGTCGTACACCGGGTCCGGCCAGTCGACCCAGCTCTCCTGCACGAGCACGCACCTGAGCCCGGCGCGGGCGGCGACGGCGGCCACCTGGCGGGTGTGGTTGGACTGCACGCCGCCGATGGAGACGAGGGTGTCGCAGCCCTGGGCCAGCGCGTCGGCGACGAGGTACTCCAGCTTGCGGGTCTTGTTGCCGCCGTACGCGATGCCGGAGTTGCAGTCCTCGCGCTTGGCCCAGACGGAGGCCCCGCCGAGGTGCGCGGTCAGCCTCTCCAGGGGGTGGACCGGCGAGGGCCCGAAGAGAAGGGGGTAGCGCTCGAAGGAAGACAGGGACACGGGTTCTCCCGGGTGGGGTGGGGCGGAGCGGGACGGGCGAGGCGGAACCGGCGGGGCGGGGGCTCGGGGGACGGGGACGCGAGAGGGCGGGGGCGGTCGGGTCAGTGGTCCGCTCGGCGCACGGGCGCGTCGCCCGGTTCGTGGGCGGGCTGGTGGACGGTCTCGTGAGCGGACTCGGCCGACCCGGCGGGCTCGGCGGACTCACGGGACGGCCGTGGCGTGGAGGCGTCGGCCGCCTCTTCCGGGGACGCACGGCCCGTATCCCCGGTGGACGCGACGGCCACATCCGCGGTGGACGCGACGGACACACCGCCCGCCTCCTCGTCCGGGCCGTCCGGGCCGTCCGGGCCGTCGGCGAGTGCGGCCAGGCCGCGCCAGATCTCCGCCGTGACGCGGACCGCCCCGTCCGTGTCGCCGGCCGCGCAGGCCGCGATCAGCTGCTCGTGCAGTCCGGCCGAGCGGCAGTTGCCGCCCTCGCCGAAGCGCCGTCGCTCCAGCCGGCGGATGAGCGGGGTGTAGCGGGCGACGGTGGCGGCGGCCGCGCGGTTGCCGCTCACCCGGACGAGCACGTCGTGCAGTTCGTCGTCGGCGACCAGGGCCGCGTCGACGTCACCCGTGCGAACGGCCGCCGCGAACCGCTCGTTGGCCGAGCGCATCATCTCGACGTCCGCGGCGAACAGCCGGGGCACGGCGGTCCGGGCGACCAGCTCATGCATGGCCCCGACCACGGCGGCGGCGTCCCGCACGTCGGAGGCCACGACGGCCGTGACCCGGGTGTAGCTCTGCGGCTTGCTCTCCAGGAGTCCCTCGTCCACCAGCCGGGAGAACGCCTCGCGCACGGGCGCCCGGGACAGTCCCAGCAGCTCCGCGAACTCGGCGTCCCGTACCACCGCGCCCGGCTCGATCTCCCCGGCCACGATGGCGTCCCGGATGGCTTGGTAGGCGCGGTCCCTCAGCAGGGTGCGCGCGACCGGTCGTATGGCCTCCATGAACTGAAATGTTAGATGCCAGTGCGTCTGCCGAACAAGAGTGTGGCCCGTGTCCCCCTGGGGACACGGGCCACACTCATCCCCCGTTCTCGTGGACCGCCGGTCCGCGGACCGGCGTCACCCGGCCGCCCACGGCCACTCGGCCTTCCGCACCCCCTCCAGCAGCGGCACCATGCGGAAGGCCGCGTCGGAGAGGCCGCCGAAGGTGTGGCGGTTCGCCGTGCCGGAGGGGCCGTGGCCAGCCCGGTACCCGGCGAGGTTCCAGGTGTAGACCGGCACCTCGGCCGGGACCTGCCGGGTCGGGTCGCCGTAGTGGCTGTGGCCGGCCTGCTCGTCGGTGACGATCAGCACCCGGTCGTGCCGGCGGTAGTGGCGGCGGACGGCCTCGGTGGTGTCGGTGCCGCCCAGGTCGCCGAACCGGCCGATGATCTTCAGCACCGACTCGCCCGCGTCGCACCGCACCACCCTGCTCGTGCTCCCGAACTCGACCAGATCCGCGTCCGCCGCCCGCAGCGCGAGCGCCGTGCCGAAGACCGCGGCCGCGTCGGCGTAGGTGAGCGACGAGCGGTCGGTCAGCCGGGAGCAGAACATCGAGCCCGAGCGGTCGACCAGGACCAGGGTCCGGCCGGGCAGCGCGGGCACGTTGGCCAGCGAGTGGCCGAGCGCCTGCTCCAGCGGGTACGCCCAGCGCAGCGAGGGCGCGTGGCGGTACGCCGAGAGGTAGCGGAACGGGAACTGGCGCGACCGCGCGACCTCCGCCGGGTCACTGATCCGCGCCGCGACCTGGGCCGCGACCTCGTCGGAGACGCCCGCCCGGTCGAAGTTCCGCAGGTTCCTGGTCAGCGCCATGGCGCCCATGGACGGAATGACGGCTTCCCAGGCCGCCCTGTCCAGCGGCCCCTGCAGCCAGCCCGCCAGCGCCTCCCAGGTCATGCCCGCGTCCGCGAGGCGCCGGGCGCCCCCCGAGCCGGTCACGACCCGGCGCCGCTTCGCGGGCCGCAGTTCCATGAGGTCGCGGTGCGCGGCGAGCATCGGCAGCGAGCGGGGCACGACGGCCGAGTCCGGGTTGTGGCGCCGGTCGAGGGCGTACTGGAACAGGTCCCCCTGCCACGGCTTGTCCGGGTCCGGCGCCGCGTGCACCAGGTTCAGGATGTCGCCGAAGCGGTAGCCCTTGGACGCGGTGTCGTACTTCAGCAGCGTCTTGGGGCTGTAGAGCCGTCGCACGGCGTCGGCGACGCCCCGCTTCACGGGCTTGGGGAGGTTGCGGCCGTACCGCGAGGTCCAGTAGGCGAGCAGTTCACCGGGCTCGTCGGGGCGCCGGAGCACCGAGGCGACGACCTCGCGGTTGGTGGGCCCGTCGGTGACGCCCGCGTCGAGCCGCGCCTTCACGTACTCGGCGGCGCCCACGAGGGAGGCCGTACGGAGGTTGCCCTCGCCGCGCAGCCAGCCGAGCAGGCCGGCCGTCCACGTGGGGTCGGTGACGGCGAGCCGGCGCACCAGCGCGGCGAACCGCTCGTCCCGGTCCTCGCCGCTCTCGTAGAAGGTCTTCTGCGCCACGAAGTTGGCGATCGAGAGCAGGAACAGCTCGGAGCGCTCGTCCCGCTCACGGCCCCGGCCGCCCTCGTACGTACGGAGCACACGCCCCGTGGAGGTGACACGGGAGGCGGGCCGGGCCGCACCGGCCTTCGTGTTGAATCGCGCCATGGTGAACTCCCCCCGAATTCCTCGCCACATCACATTCCGTACGAGGAATCCCTGTTCCTGATTTCTGAATTCTGGTTCGGGGGAGGCACGGCGGATGGAGGGTGTCCGAGATCGAAGTCGGCGGCGGCGCTTATGACAGGCGCGTCTTCCGTTCCGCCACACCGACCCGTGGTCGATGACGGGATTCGAACCCGCACGAGGATTTCTCCTCACCAGTTCCCGAAGTATCCGCTGCCTGCGCACCGGGCACCCACCATCTGCCGCGCCTCCCGAGATCGAAACGCACCGGGAGGTGCGTGAAACTTTGGGTGTCCAGAGATCGAAGCCGGCGGAACCGACGTAGGTGCTCTAACCCCTGAGCTACACCGGCGTGTTGGTACCGGTGGCGGGACTCGAACCCGCGGCCGCCCCATTATGAGTGGAAGTAGGTCCTGCCTTCGCACCTGGACGCGCATCACTCTAGGAGGCGTACCACGGGACGGGCCAATGAATTTACTGCCGCCTCTGCCGCTTCCACGGTCCGGTGATCGCGAGCAGAATGCCCGGCGTCTGGATGTTGGCGTACAGGGTCTTTCCGTCGGGCGAGAAGGTGACGCCGGCGAACTCGCTGTATTCCGGCTCGTCCGCGGTGCCGATGTTGAGATCGTTGCGGGCGATCGGGTAGGTGCGGCCGCTGTCGGTGGCGCCGAAGAGATGGGAGATCCCCTCGCCGTCCTCGGCGAGGACGATGCCGCCGTACGGGGAGACGGTGATGTTGTCCGGGCCGTCGAGGGCGCCGTCGACGGACGGGTCCGGGTTGACGCCGAGCAGGACCTTCAGGGTCAGGGTGCGGCGCTTGGGGTCGTAGAACCAGACCTGGCCGTCGTGCCGCACGGGGCTCTCGTCGCGGGCGTACGAGGAGACGACGTACGCGCCGCCGTCGCCCCACCACATGCCCTCCAGCTTGCGGGCGCGGGTGATCTCGGTGGCGGTGAACTGCTTGCGGACGGCGACGGTCCGGGCGTCCCGGTCGGGGACGTCGATCCAGTCGACCCCGTACACCGTGCCGGTCTTCGTGGCACGGGACAGGTCGTCGACGAACCGGCCACCGGAGTCGTAGCAGCGGGGGGCCTGGAGGACGCCCGCGTCGTCGGCGAGGGTACGGAACCTGCCGGGGCCGTGGGTGAAGCCCTTGGGCGGGGTCCAGCGGAAGAAGAGACCGTTGGGGGACGCCGCGTCCTCGGTGAGGTAGGCGTGGCCGCGCCTGGGGTCGATGACGACGGCCTCGTGGTCGTAGCGGCCGAAGAACTTCAGCGGCTTCGGGGCGCGGTTGGCGCGGCGGTCGCAGGGGTCGACCTCGAAGACGTAGCCGTGGTCCTTGGTCATGCCGTTGACGCCGGCCCGGTCGGAGTTCTCCTCACAGGTGAGCCAGGTGCCCCACGGGGTGCTGCCGCCCGCGCAGTTGGTGGACGTGCCCGCGATGCCGACCCATTCGGCGACCCGGCCGTCGGGCCGTACCTCCACCACGGTGCAGCCGCCGGCCGCCGCCGGGTCGTACACCAGTCCCTCGGTGAGGGGCACCGGGAACTCCCAGTTGGCCCGGGGGCCCTTCAGCTCGTGGTTGTTGACGAGGAGAGTGGTGCCGCGGGGGCCGGGGAAGGCGGCGGTGCCGTCCTGCTTGGCGGGGGTGAACTCGCCGGACTCCAGCGTCGTCCTGCCGCTGTACGTGAGGATGCGGTAGCTGAATCCGGCGGGCAGGGCCAGGATGCCCTCGGGGTCGGGCACGAGGGGGCCGTAGCCGACCCGTTCCGCCGCGCGCTCGGTGCCGGTGCCGGTCTGCGGGTGCGGTTCCCGTTCGAGGTCCGGATCCGTCGAGGCGAGCGCGTTCGGCGCGGTGGCCAGTGCGCCCACGCTGCCGGACAGCACGACACCGGCTCCGGTGACCGCGGATCGTCCGGCGAAGTCCCTGCGGGTGAGCGGCATGCTGTCTTCTCCTGTGTGGCGGTGGAGGACCGTGGGGGCGGACCCGAGGTGTCGCGCCACGGTCGCGCTCCCGCCTGAACACCGCTTGAACGCGGGGAGAAGGCCGCCCCCCGTCTTCGGTGAACCACCGAGGGGCCGCGCCCGTTCGCCTTCGCCCGCGCCTCAGGTCTCGGCGACGTCCGGGCACGTCGGCGAGTGCGGCTCCGGTGGGGTCTGGTCGCGCTGTTCCCCGCGCCCCTGAAAGCGGGGGCTGCGCCTCGCGCTTCTCAGGCCCGTCGCCCCGTCGCCCCGTCGCTCCTCAGGCCCGCAGGACCGGTGGCTTTTCAGGCCCGCCGGGCCGCGCTTTTCAGGCCGGCAGGGGCCTGGTGCTTTAGACGTCGTCTCATTTGGAGTACTGGGTAGTCTGCACCGTGTGGTGATGGTCGAACGCTTGGTGCCGGACGATTTGTGGGAGCTGTTCGAGCGGGTGGTCCCACCTGCCCCAACGCGGCCGCAGGGCGGCGGTCGGCGCCGGTACGGGGATCGCGAGGTACTGGCCGCGATCATCTTCGTGGCCACGACAGGCTGCACCTGGCGACAACTGCCGCCCGTCTTCGGCCCCTCGGGGCCGACCGCACACCGGCGCTTCACCGAGTGGACCGCCGCCCGGGTCTGGGCGAAGCTGCACCGCCTCATCCTCGACGAGCTGGGCTCGCGCGGAGACCTGGACTGGTCGCGCTGCGCCATCGACTCCGTGAACATGCGGGCCCTGAAAGGGGGGACCTGACAGGTCCGCATCCTGTCGACCGGGGCAAGAAGGGCTCGAAGGTCCACTTGATCACCGAGCGGACCGGTTTACCCCTCTCCATCGGGATCTCCGGCGCGAACCTGCACGACAGCCAGGCGCTCGAGCCGCTCGTGCGCGGCATCCCGCCGATCCGATCGCGCCGCGGCCCACGCAGACGACGGCCCGCCAAGCTGCACGCGGACAAGGGCTACGACTACGACCACCTGCGCCGATGGCTACGCAAGCGCGGCATCCGGCACCGCATCGCACGCAAGGGCATCGAGTCCTCCACCCGGCTGGGCCGGCACCGCTGGACGATCGAGCGCACGATGTCCTGGCTGGCAGGCTGCCGCCGCTTGCACCGCCGCTACGAACGCAAGGCCGAGCACTTCCTGGCCTTCACCGCCATCGCCTGCAGCCTCATCTGCTACCGCAGACTCACCAAATGAGACGATGTCTTAGGCCCGCAGGGGCCTGATGCCTCTGGGCCCGCAAGGGGCCTGACGCTTTTAGGGGCGCGGGGAACTGCGCGAGAAGCCCCACCGGGCCCGCAGCCGCCCACGCACCCGCACCCCCGAGCGCCTGGGCGCCCCCGAGCCACCGGGCGCCCCCGAAACTACTGCGCGGCACTCCCCGTCCCCTTCTGCGACCGCGCCTTGAACGCCGCCTTGCGAGCCTCCTTCGCCACCCGCTTGTCGGGGTGGATCCGCCCCATCGCCTCCAGGACATCGGGCGTCGCGGGATGATCCACCCGCCACGCCGCCGCGAAGAACGACCCGTGCTGCGCGGCCAGCCCCTCCACCAGCGCCCGCAGCTCCGCGGAGTTCCCCTCGGCCGCCAGCTGTGCGGCGACCGTGTCGATGGTCAGCCAGAAGACCATCGCCTCGGACGGCACGGGCACGTCGGCGGCACCGTTCTCCGTCAGCCACACCCGGGCGAGCCCGCCCAGCTCGGGGTCGTCCAGCACCTCCCGGAGGGCCGGCTCGGCCACGGCACCCACGAGGGACAGCGCCTGCTGGCAGCGCAGCCGCCGCAGCGGGGCGCCCGCGTCGGTGCCCCGCGCGGCGGCCAGCAGCTCACGTGCGGCGGCCGACGGCTCCCGGCGGGCGAGCCACTGCTCGGTCTCGGCCTGGGCGGCCGCCGGCGGGAACCCGGCGGTGCCGTCCAGCAGCGCGTCCGCGCCCTTGTCGACGAGGTCCCCGACCGCGGGTGCCGGCACGCCCGCCTCCAGGAGCCGGGCCCGCATCCCGAACAGCCCGAGCGGGGTGAGCCGGACCATGCCGTACCGCGTGACATCGGTGTCGTCGACGGCGGGCGCGGCACCCGGCCCCTCGGCGGCGGCCTCCTCCGCGTCCGTCATCAGCGCCTCGTCGACCGGCTGGTACTCCACCAGTCCGATCGGCTCCAGCACCCGGAACTGGTCGTCGAGCCGCATCATCGCGTCCGAGACCTGTTCCAGCACGTCGTTGGTGGGCTCCCCCATGTCGTCGGGGACGATCATCGAGGCGGCGAGGGCGGGCAGCGGCACCGGTCCGTCGGGGCCGTCCTCGCTGACGGTGAGGAGGTACAGGTTGCCGAGCACCCCGTCGAGGAACTCCGCCTCGGTCTCGGGGTCCCAGTCCAGTCCCGAGAAGTCGATCTCGCCGCCGGAGTCCATCGCGTCGACGAGGCCGTCGAGGTCGGGCACGGCCGCGTCGGCGAGGACGGTCTCCAGGGCCGTGAGCCAGATGCCGAGTACGTCCTGCGGTCCGCCGGAGGTGAGGAGCGCGAGTTCCTCGCCCACGGTGACCGTCCGCTCCTCCCCTGCGCCCGGCCCGTCGGCCGCCTCGGGCCCGCCGGGGTTCACGATCTCGACGAGTCCGGTGTCCACGGCCACCCGCCAGGCCTCACTGGCCGACGCGGCCGCGTGGTCGCCGTCCTCGCCCTCGACGCCCGCGCCGGTGAGCCCGAGCGCCTCGGCGGCGGCGGGCAGCTGCTCGTCGACGAGTTCGCCGCCGGTGCCCACCCGCGTGCCGGGCCCGGCCCAGCGGGCGAGCCGCGCGGCGCGCGAGAGCAACGGTGTGGCGAGCGCCTCTCGCGCCAGCTCGGCTGCGGGGAGAAGCCGCACCGGCGGCAGTGGCGAGCTGTCTGACATCGGCGGGGATCTCCTCGGAACGGGTGCTGACGAACGACTGCCGAGCGACGGGTACGCCCCCGCGAGGGGGCTTCCGTGCGCGCCACGCGTACGCCTACGGCTGTGCGAACGCCTACCGGTACGGGCACGGGTACGCAGCCGCTCAGCCTAGACGGATTTGGCCCCATGCCGCCCGGTTCATGTACCTGCCAGGAGTTGGACATGGCCGAAACCTTGACAACTGGGCTGACCAGGCAGGAGATTGACGCGCGTAGAAACTCACGGGTAGCTCTGGGACGATTCCGGGGCCTCCCGCAGGCACGACTGTCGGAGTTCATCGGGTCCGCCGGCTTCTACGCGCGTCGCACCGCCCCACCGGTCGCAGGCCACCCCGTCCACTCTCGTCCCGGCGCCACGTACGTCCCCGGAGGGATCCCCTTGCCGAGCAAGAGAACCGCGCGCATCGGCGCGCTGACCGTCGCCACCATCTGCTCCACCGTGTCCGCCGTGGTCCTGACCTCGCCCGCCGAGGCGGACTCCATCCGCATCCACGACATCCAGGGCACCACCCGGACGTCCCCGCTCGTCGGCCAGCAGGTCGCCGGGGTGCAGGGCATCGTCACGGGCGTGCGCACGTACGGCTCGCGCGGCTTCTGGATCCAGGACCCCGAGGCGGACGCGAACCCCGCCACGAGCGAGGGTGTCTTCGTCTTCACCAGCTCCCGGCCGACGGTGTCGGTGGGTGACGCGGTGACGGTCGCGGGCACGGTCGGCGAGTTCATACCGGGCGGCACTTCGTCCGGAAACCAGTCTGTGACGCAGATCTCCCGCCCGACGATCACGGTCGTCTCCACGGGCAACGCCGTTCCGGCCGCGACCGTCATCGACACCAAGTCCGTACCGAAGAAGTACGCCCCGGCCGGCGACCCCGCGGCCGCCGGCTCGGTCAACGGCCTCAAGCTCGCCCCCGCCACCTACGCCCTGGACCACTACGAGTCCCTGGAGGGCATGAACGTCCAGGTCGCCGACACCCGCGTGGTCGGCGCCACCGACCCGTTCACCGAGCTGTGGGTCACGGTGAAGCCCCGGGAGAACGACAACCGCCGCGGCGGCGCACTGTACGACTCCTACACCTCGCAGAACACCGGCCGGCTGCAGGTCCAGTCGCTGGGCGCGGTCGCCGACTTCCCGAAGGCGAACGTCGGCGACGTGCTGAAGGGCACCACGGCCGGCCCGCTGGACTACAACCAGTTCGGCGGCTACACCCTCGTCGCCAACCGGATCGGCACCCTGAAGCAGGGCGGCCTGGAGCGCGAGACGACCGAGAAGCAGGCGCGCGGCGAGCTCGCGGTGGCGACGTACAACGTCGAGAACCTGGACCCCTCGGACGCCTCCTTCGCGGACCACGCGGCCGCGATCGTGGACCACCTGCAGTCGCCCGACATCGTGGCCCTGGAGGAGATCCAGGACAACAACGGCGCCACCAACGACGGTACGGTCGCCGCCGACAAGACCGTGAAGAAGCTGATCGACGCGATCAAGGCGGCCGGCGGTCCGGCGTACGACTGGCGGTCCATCGACCCGGTGAACCTCGCGGACGGCGGTGAGCCCGGCGGCAACATCCGTCAGGTCTTCCTGTTCAACCCCGCGCGGGTCTCCTTCACCGACCGCGCGGGCGGCGACGCCACGACCGCCGTCGGCGTGACGAAGGCGAACGGCACGGCTCGGCTGACGGTGTCCCCGGGCCGGATCGACCCGGCGAACGCCGCCTGGACGAACAGCCGCAAGCCGCTCGTCGGCGAGTTCTCCTTCCGCGGCAAGTCCGTCTTCGTGGTCGCGAACCACTTCGCGTCCAAGGGCGGCGACCAGGCGCTGCACTCGGAGTTCCAGCCGCCGAAGCGCAGCTCGGAGACCCAGCGCCACCTGCAGGCGAAGGCCGTGAACACCTTCGTCAAGCAGGTTCTGGCGAAGGACAAGAAGGCGTCCGTCATCGCCCTCGGCGACATCAACGACTTCGAGTTCTCCGACACCGCGAAGCTGCTGGAGGACGGCGGCGTCCTGTGGTCGGCGATCAAGTCGCTGCCGAAGCGGGAGCGTTACTCGTACGTCTTCCAGGGCAACGCCCAGGTGCTCGACCAGATCCTGGTCAGCCGTTCGGTGCGGCGCGCCGCCGGGTTCACGTACGACAGCGTGCACATCAACGCGGAGTTCAACGACCAGATCAGCGACCACGACCCGCAGGTGGTGCGGTTCGAGCCGTAGGCCGTGCACCGCGGTCATGACCCGGTCGTGATCGTCCGTGTCGCTCAGGGCTGGCTGAACACGCCGTTCAGCCAGCCCTGCCACGCGTTCTCGTCCGCCCCGGCGTCGGCTCCCGGCGCGAAGTCGTGGACGCTCATACCCACCCGGTGGCCCCAGTGGTTGCGGCCGAAGAAGCGCAGGAGAGCGTCGTCGGTGCGCAGACCGATGAAGTAAGGGTCCCGGTAGTCGACCACGGCGTCGACGGGCTGCCCGTCGGGGCCCTTGACCTGCACGCGGGCCCCTTCGGGGGTGTCGTCCGCGAGGCCGAGCGCCCGTCCGACGGTGGTGAGCGCGTCGGGGGCCCCGGCCGTCGCGGGTCCGTCGAAGGTGGCGAACGCGGTGAGCGTACGGCCCCGGAAGCTCGTCAGGTACTGGCGCAGGGTGTGCAGGTAGAAGGCGGTGTGCTTGGCGGCGCCGTCGTACTGGTTGTCCCAGTCGTCGACGAAGATGCCGCTGTGCACGTACCGCACCCAGGCCCGTCGGCCGTCGTCGCGCGGTTCGATCGTGTAGTCCAGCTGGTTGAGGGTCTGTTCGGAGATGCCCTCGACGTCCGCGACACGGTTGGTGTACCGGTGCGGCGGCTCCCAGGCGATGACGTCGGAGCCGAACGGCCCCTTGCCGCCGACGCGCGGCTCGGGTGCCTCCATCGGCCACAGCCACCCGCCGGTCCCGGCGGTGACGGCCTCCCACACCTCCTCGGGGGTGGCGTCGACCTCGAACTCCCGGGCGATCTCGAATTCCTTGGACATGACGTGCTCCTCAACGGGTCTCACTGACCGAGCTGTTCGGTCCGGTCGGGCAGCGAATTCTGGGTGGGCAGTTCGGACAGGCCGGCCTGTGCGGGCGGGCCGGCGGACTGCGGCTTGACCGTCGGGTGGACGGCGACGACGATCCGGTGCGCCCGGCCCGCCTCGGCGTCGGGGGCGTCGTACTTGCGCAGGAGCGCGCTCACCCCGGCCGTCAGCTCCTGGACGAACGCGGCCCGGTCGGCGGCCGAGGCGAAGGTGACCTCACCGTCCAGCGCGTAGGTCGCGAGCCCCTTGCGGGCTCTGGCCGCGCCCGTGACGAGCGACCCGACGTCCCGGACCAGCCGGGCGCCGAGGGCCAGCAGCCAGCGCGCGGAGAGCTGGTCCCGGAAACGGTCCGGGTCGGGCTGCACGGCGGCGAGCGCGAGCGGCGAGATCACGTACGACGCGGCGGTCGCCCGCATCAGCCGCTCGGTGACATTGCCCTTGCGCCGCTCCCCCGCGAGCTCGACCAGGCCGTGCCGCTCCAGGGCCTTGAGGTGGTAGTTCACCTTCTGGCGCGGCAGCCCGACCTTCCCGGCCAGCATGGCGGCCGAGGCGGGCCCGGCCGCCAGCTCGGCCAGCAGCCGGGCACGTATCGGATCCAGCGAGACGGCCGCTGCCTCGGGGTCCTCGATCACGGTGACGTCCAACATGGCTCCACCCTCCCACCGAAAACTTTTTTTGTCCAGACGATCGAAGTGTTCGGACGAAGCGTTCGGGCGAAGGGGTCGGACGAAACGGTCGGGCGAAATGGTCGGGCGAGGTGTTCGGAGACAGGTGGCGCCCGGTCAGTCCGGAAGGAGACCGAGGGCGTACTCGTAGCGCGTGACCGTGCTGCTCCTCAGTCCGGGCCACGTCTGCACACGCTGCCAGAGCGCCGACGGCGAGCCGACTCCGTCGCCCGGGGACGCCAGGGCGTCGACGTGGTGCCGCGCGGTCTCCCACTCGGCGTAGTTGAGGACGCGGGTGCCGTCGGTGGCGAGATGGAAGTGGGCGGAGATACCGCCGGGGTGTGCGTGCGGCTCGGCCGCCAGTGCCTCCTCGACGGCGTCCACCCAGGCCCGCTGCCGCGCCGGGTCCGGCCCCTCGAACTCGATGTCGACGATCACGACGCACCCCGGCACCCGGGCGGCGCGGTCGTCGCCGCCCGTGAGACTGCGGTAGCGCCGGTAGCGTCCGAGCCCCACCCGCTCGATCCCGGGCACGGCGGTGTCGATGGCGTCGTTGCGCTCCTGCCGGCGCGTCCGCGCGAAGGCCTCGTACGCCTGCTCGTCGGCCCACTGGGAGTAGTGCAGCAGGCCGGAGCCGTCCTCCGCCGTGTAGACGAAGTAGCCCAGCAGCCCGTCGGTGGGCCAAGGGCGGCGCTGCCAGGTGTCGGCGACGGCCTCGACGGTCAGCCGCTGCCGCTCGGGCGTCCCCACCCGCCAGGTACTGAAGAAGGGCGCCCCGACGCCGGGGCGGTCGAGGACGGGGTGGAGGTCCGTACGTCGGGTCATGCCGCTCTCCCCTGATCGGTACTCGGTGTGTGTCCACCGACCACCTTTCAACCTCAACCAAGATTCAGGTCAACTCCGCGATTCGGGACGCGCTTTCGGGAGACCCGCCCGGTCATGGACGAGAAGCGGCACGATGCCGAGCGGGTGGGGAAGGAACCGGATTCCGGGGCGACGGCCGGGACGGGGACCAGGGCGGAGACCGCGGCGGAGACCGGGGCAGGGGCGCGGGAGCGGACGGAGCGGCGGGGGGAGGAGCGGGCGGAGGAGCGAGCGGGCGTGGACGGGCCCACCGGGCTGCCGAAACGGTCGTGGTGGGCGGTGGTGCGGCGCACGGTCAAGGAGTTCCAGGACGACGAACTCTCCGACCGGGCGGCCGCGTTGACGTACTACGGCGTCCTGTCGCTGTTCCCCGCCATTCTGGTGCTGGTGTCGATGCTCGGTGTCGTCGGACAGCGCGCGACCGACAAGATCCTGAACAACATCGGCGACCTGGCGCCCGGCCCCGCGCGGGACATCCTGCGGGACGCGGTCGTCCAGCTGAGCGACAGCGGCGGTACGGGCGGATTGCTGGCGATCGTCGGCCTGCTGGCGGCGGTGTGGTCGGCGTCGGGGTACGTGGCCGCCTTCATCCGTACGTCCAACGCGGTGTACGACCTCCCGGAGGGCCGCCCGGCCTGGAAGGTGACGCCGCTGCGGATCGCCCTGACGCTGGTGCTCATGGTGATGCTGGCGGCGAGCGCGCTGATCGTGGTGTTCACCGGCCCGCTGGCCGAGCGCGCGGGCACGACGATCGGGCTCGGCGACGCGGCGATCGCGGTGTGGAACATCGCGAAGTGGCCGGTGCTGCTGGTGCTGGTGACACTGATGATCGCGCTGCTGTACTGGGCAGCCCCGAACGTCCGCGGCCGGGGTTTCCGTTGGGTCAGCCCCGGCGGCATCGTCGCCACGCTGATCTGGCTCGTCGCCTCCGCCGGTTTCGCCGCCTACGCCGCCAACTTCGGCTCCTACAACAAGACGTACGGCACCCTCGCCGGCGCCGTCGTCTTCCTCATCTGGCTCTGGCTCACCAACCTGGCCATCCTGCTGGGCCTCGAATTCGACGCGGAACTCTCGCGCGAGCGGGCCATCGTCGAGGGCCGCTCCGCCACCGACGAGCCCTACGTCGAACCCCGGGACACCCGCAAGTGGCCGTCCCGGCTGCGGGCCCTGCGAGAGGCCCGCGCCAGGACGACCGCGACCGCACCCGGCCGGGACCCGTTGGCGAAGGGCTGAGCCCGGGGCGGACAGACGGACCCGCGGCCGGGGAGGCGGACCGGCTGCGGGTGGGTGCGGGGGGGCGGGGGCGGGAGCGGCGGGGCGGGGGTGCGTGGATATCGGGGCGCGCGGATGCCGGGGGCAGTGGTCCCAGGGGTGCGGTGGTCGGCCGGCGGCCGTCGCTCGGCGTCGCATCGCACGGTGCAGTGGTCCCGGCGTAGTGGTCCCGGCGTAGTGGTCCCGGCGTAGTGGTCCCGGCCTCTCCCGTGCCCGGCGCGGCAGCAGTCCGGCGGGACGGAAGCCGGGCGAACCGACGAAAGAGGCACCCCCGCCGCCCTCCGGGTCTCCCGCTGCTCGCCACGATGAGGAGGAGCCGCGCGGAGGCGCGCCCTTGCCGGAGACCGTGTCGATGGAACTCCCGTCGCAAGGTCGCGGCGGCCGGCCGCCGCTCGGCAGGGTGACGCCATGGGCCGGTCGTACGACCCGACTCCCATCCCCTCTGGAGGCTGGACAGGCGCCTCGCAGGCGAATGAACCCGCCCGCCGCCACCCGCGAAGAGAACGGGCCGACACTCCCCCTGTCCCTTCCCAGCCCCTTGGAGTGGCCGAGTGGCTGGCGTGCGCCGACCGACCCGGCGCGACCACAGCAGCCGGCCCTCGCCGGGACGACTCGAAGGCGGGGCGAGCAGGGCGAGCGGGAGGGGCGAAGGGGACGGGCGAAACCGCGCCGCTCCTGACGCTCCTGACGCTCCTGACGCTTCTGACGCTTCTGACGCTTCTGACGCTTCTGAACGAACGTCTAACGGTGGTGGCGCCAGACCAGCACTCCCACCGTGACCACGGCGACACCGGCCCCGGCCACGATCACCATCTGCCGGGGCACCCGCTCCCACGCCGAGTGCGCCTTCGCCCGCACATCGGCCTGGGCCGCGTGCACCCTGGCCTTCACATCCGCCTTGGCGGCCAGTTCCTCGACCGTGTCACCGAGCTGCGCCCGGGTCTGCTCTATCTGCCGCCGGAGTTCGTCGGGACCCTTGGCACCCACCGCACCGTCGGTCCTGCTCGATGCCTGTGTCATCGCCGGGCCCTCCCCTTGATCTCGTCCACGTCCGCCTTGACGCTGTCCAGCGCCTGCTCCGGCCTGGGCGGGGTGGCCCGGCGGAGCTGCGCACGCCCGAGCGCGGCCAGCACGCCCGCGATCACGAACAGCACACCCATGACGATGAGCGCGGCGGCCCACACGTCCAGCACGAGGGAGAGTGCCCCGACCCCGGCGGCGGCGAGGGTCATGAACCCCACGTAGGCGACCGCGCCGGCCGCGCCGAGCAGCCCGCCGCCGCGCCCCGCGCGCCGCCCCTTCTCGGCCAGCTCCTCCTTGGCGAGGGCGACCTCCTGTCGTACGAGCAGGGAGAGCTGTTCGGTGGCCTGCCCGACCAGCTCTCCCACGGAGTGGTGGTCGTGTTCCCCCGGCCCCGGACGCGCGGAGCGCGTGGAGCGCTCGAATCGCGTGGGCCTGGTCTCGGTGGTCCCGGTCACGGTGTCGCCTCCTCACACATCGGGACGCCCCGAGTACCCGCCCCGCCCCCCGCTACCCCTGCGACATCCTCTTGTCCTCGTAGCAAATCTCCCGCACACCTCGTAGAAGATTTAAGTGGAGCTTCACTATGAGCTCCCCGAGACTACCCGCATGACCCACACCCACGGCCACGCCCGCACCCACTCTCATCACCCGAGGCCCATTCCCCCCACGCACTCCGCCCCCTTCGGTCGCGCCGTCTGCGCGATGATCACGCCCTTCACGGCATCCGGCGCACTCGACCTGGACGGCGCCCAGCGGCTGGCCGACCGGCTGGTGGCCGAGGGGTGCGACGGGCTGGTGCTCTCCGGGACGACGGGCGAGTCGCCGACGACGACGGACGCGGAGAAGGCCGAGTTGATCCGGGCCGTGCGCGGGGCGGTCGGCGACCGGGCCGTGATCGTGGCCGGGGTGGGCACCGCCGACACCCGGCACACCGTGGAACTGGCTCTGGCGGCCGAGAAGGCGGGCGCGGACGGTCTGCTGGCAGTCACGCCGTACTACAGCACGCCCCCGCAGGACGCGGTCGAGGCCCACTTCCTCGACCTCGCCGACGCCTCGGGACTGCCCCTCGCCCTGTACGACATCCCCGGCCGGACCGGCACGCGCATCGCCCCGGAGACCATGATCCGGCTGGCGGACCACCCGAGGATCGTGGCGGTGAAGGACTGCGCGTACGACCTCCTGGGCACCCAGAAGGTGCTGGCGGAGACCGAGTTGGCGTACTACACGGGCTGCGACGAGTACGTTCTCGCGCTGTACGCGATCGGCGGGTCGGGTTACGTGAGCACGGTCGCGAACGCGGTCCCCCGCCAGGTCCGGGCGGTGATCGACGCCTTCGACGCGGGCGACACCGCCGGGGCGGCCCGGCTCCAGCGGCGCGCCGTCCCGCTCATCGAGCTGATGATGGCCTCGGGCCTGCCGGGCACGGTCACGGCGAAGGCGCTCCTGGGACGGCTCGGCCTGCCCGCCGGCCCGGTCCGCGCACCGCTGCGGCCCGCCGGTCAGGAGGTGACCGACGGGCTGCTGGCGGCGTACGAACGGCTGGTGGCCGTCTGAGGACGGGTCCTCAGCGGGTGGCGAAGACCGGGTTCCAGCGACCGGGAGCCCCGTCGTTGCCCTTGAGGGCGCCGCTGAGCGCGATCGTCCTGTCGCTGCCGATGGTGACGAGCACGAGAGCGCTGTGGAACTCGTTGTCGCCGGCCTTGATGTCCCAGGCGATGAGCCGCTTGTTGTCGACCCAGGCGAGCAGTTGCTGTCCGCGGATCTTGTGGAGCCGCTTGCCGGTGTAGGGATCGATGATCTCGGAGGCGGTCGTCCTGACACCGCCGGCGAAACCACCGGCCGCGAGCTTGCCGTCCGGGGAGAGCCGCGCCTGCACCGACCAGGTCAGGTACTTCTCGTTGGCCGGCTTGGCCACCTTGTTGCCCTGGAGGTCGTAGTACTGGTCGTGCGGCTCCACGGCCAGCCCTGAGCGGACCAGCTTGCCGTCGCCGCTGAAGGAGAAGTCCTGACGGGAGTTGACGATCGGCATGTCCTCGTCCTTCTCCGGTGGGGTCTCGCTCCACCTGGTCCGGCCGGAGTCGACATCGACGAGGTAGAAGCCGGTCCGGTACGACTCGGAGAATTGGGGCAGGAAGTCGTTCTTCTTGCCGTCGCCGTCGACGTCGTTGGACGCCCTGGTCAGCACATCGGGGTTCTTGCTGTAGGTGGTGGCGACCAGCCTGCCGCCGTCGGACGAGAACTCGACGCTCGCGACGCCCCGGTCGACGGGGATCCAGCGCTCGACCTCGCCGGTGAGCAGGTCGAGGAGACCGATCCGCCGGGCGGGCAGGTCCTTCTCCAGGACGGCGGCGGTCCGCATGCCGGGGGCCACCGCGACCTGGGACCAGCGGGTGTCCTTGACGTACTTGCCGGTCTCCTGGTCGAGGATCCGGTAGGTGCTTGCCCGGACCGCGGTGTTTTTCGAGGTCTTGACGGTGTCGAGGGTGTAGTAGGCGGCCAGCGCCACGTCTCCCGCCGCGATCAGATCGCGCGGCGGCGACTGGTCGGGGTGGGCGATGATGTCGCTCCGGTTCATCTCGGTGGCGAGCCGCACCTCGTCCCTGCCGGAGTCCAGCAGGGGGACGGCCACCGCGACGGCGACCACGGCGGCGGTGGCCGCGGCGACGGTCGCGATCGACCGGTTCCGGCGGCGGCGTCGGGCGGTCAGGACCCGATCGGCGAAGCCGGGCCCCAGGGGCGGCTGTTCGGCGGCCTGCTCCCGCAGGGATTCGCGCACCAGTTCATCGACGTTCACGGACGCACCTCCACGGGTGAGAAGTCACGGGACGGGGTCTGCTCGGCGACGGCGGTCCCGGGCATGCCCAGCTCGGGCGCGAGTTCGCGCAGCCGGGCGAGCGAGCGGTGGGTCGTGGACCGGACGGTCCCGACGGAGCATCCGAGGATCCGGGCCACCTCCGCCTCGGGCAGGTCCTCGAAGTAGCGGAGCACGAGGACGGTGCGCTGCCGGGCGGTGAGCCGGGCCAGCGCCCCGCGCATCACGAGCCGCAGCTCCACCCCGGCCGCCCCGTCGGCGGCGCCGCTCTCGGGCGGCTCGGCGACGGTCAGCTCCCGGCGCCGCCACTTCAGCCGCCATCGGCTGACCTGCTGCCGGTAGAGGATCCGCCGTACGTACGCCTCCGGCTCGTCGATGCGCTGCCAGCGCCCGGCGGCCTTGATCAGCGCGTTCTGCAGCAGGTCCTCGCCCGCGTGCCGGTCCCCGCCGCTCAGCAGCACGGCCGTCTTCAGCAGAGCCGACGACCGCCCTGCCACGAATTCCCGGAAACTCTCCTGCCCTGCGGCATCCATCGTCACCTTCTCTTCCCCGGCGGGCCCCGTGTCCCGCCCCTGTGCCCCTAGTGACGCGCGGACCCGCGCCCGGCTATGCCACCCCGGGGAAGAAAGTCGTGCGGGCACCGGAGAACGGCGCGGGCCCGTACGCGCGTCTGCGCGTACGGGCCCGGATTCCCGACGACGGCCGGGTCAGCCCCAGCGGTACCCGTCACCGAACAGCAGGGTGTGCTCCAGCACGTCCTCCATCGGGTCGTCGACCTGACCGATGTTGACGAGCCCGATGCGGGGGCCGTTGTGCGAGGCGGTGTTGGTCTCGTCCGCGTGCGCGGCCCCGGCGGGAAGCCAGCACAGCGTCGCCCCGGCCAGCACCCCCGTGACCACGCGCGCCACACCCCTCGCCCGGTCGTTCCTCATCCCTCGGCCCCTCATCTCGTCGGCCCCTCATTTCGTCGGCTCGGCAGCTGATCGGACTCCGTGTCCGCCCGTTCATCTGCCGGAACAGCCCGAAGGTCACGCCGAGTAACCCGTACGTGGGGCTATGGGGGTCAGTTGTGGCTGTGCAGGATCTCGTTCAGGCCGCCCCAGACCGCGTTGTTCGGGCGGGCCTCGACCGTGCCGGTGACCGAGTTGCGGCGGAAGAGGATGTTCGAGGCGCCGGAGAGATCGCGGGCCTTGACGACCTGTCCGTCGGGCATGGTGACGCGGGTGCCGGCGGTGACGTAGAGGCCGGCCTCGACGACGCACTCGTCGCCCAGCGCGATGCCGACGCCCGCCTCGGCGCCGATCAGGCAGCGCTCGCCGATGGAGATGATGACGTTGCCGCCGCCGGAGAGCGTGCCCATGGTGGAGGCGCCGCCGCCGATGTCCGAGCCGTCGCCGACGACGACACCGGCGGAGATCCGGCCCTCGACCATGGACGTGCCGAGGGTGCCCGCGTTGAAGTTGACGAAGCCCTCGTGCATGACCGTGGTGCCTTCGGCGAGGTGCGCGCCGAGACGGACGCGGTCGGCGTCGGCGATCCGGACGCCCTTGGGGGCCACGTAGTCCGTCATGCGCGGGAACTTGTCGACGGACGTGACCTGGAGGTGCAGACCCTCGGCGCGGGCGTTGAGCCGCACCTTCTCCAGTTCGTCGACGGCGACCGGGCCCAGCGAGGTCCAGGCGACGTTGGCGAGGAGGCCGAAGACGCCGTCCAGGCTCTGGCCATGGGGCTTGACCAGCCGGTGGGAGAGCAGGTGGAGGCGCAGGTAGGCGTCGTGCGTGTCGAGCGGCTTCTCGTCGAGCGAGGAGATGACCGTGCGGACCGCGACGATCTCGACGCCCCGGCGCGCGTCCTGGCCGAGCGCGGCGGTCGCGCCGCCGCCCAGCAGCTCCGCGGCCCGCTCGGCGGTCAGCCGCTCGGTGCCGGAGGGGCCCGGCTCGGCGGCCAGCTCGGGCGCGGGGAACCAGGTGTCGAGAACGGTGCCGTCGGCGGCGATCGTGGCGAGGCCGGCGGCCACGGCGCCGGTGGTGCGGGGAGCAGTCGTGTCGGTCATGAGGGCAACCTAACCGCCCGGAGGCGGTGCGGGCCAACCCACGGCACGGGCGTCTCAGGGGCCGGGCACGTTACGGACATACGGTGCCGGCCCACCCACGTGGAGCGGGCCGCATGCCCCCGCGTCACGAGGTGCCTGGACGCGAGGGAGGGCCGACCGTTTCTCGCCCGGCTCGTCCACGAAGGCTCTGGTGACGCGCGGATCGCGGAACATGTCCGGCGGTGACGCCGTCGGCCGTCCGCCTCCGAGCCCCGGGGGCGCGTACCGGTGGATGTCAGTCGCGTGGCGGTCGTGGAACCGGGGAAACAGCTCCGGTCGTTCCAGCGGCCGGACGACGGCCTCGGCGTCACCCTCGGTCGGCCGCGCCGGCCCCGGCGTCACCCTCGGACGGCCGCGCTGCTCCCGGCGTCACCCTCGGACGGCGTCCTCACCCACCGCGTGGTCGGCCCACCGCCATGGTCCGCCCACCGGTTCCCGTCCGGCCGTCACGGGCCCCTGAGCCCCACCGTGGCCCACCGCGCGCCTGCCCCCTGCCCGCCCCCTCAGGGAATCACCCGCGCCAGCACCTCCCGTGCGTACTCCTCGTCATAGGGCGCCCCCGTCAGCAGGACCTGCAGACAGATGCCGTCGACCAGCGCGACCAGCGCCCGCGCGGTCACCGGATCGGTGCGGCGGGCGAGGCAGTCGGCGAAGGCGCGGCCCCACTCGTCGGCGACGGGACGCAGTGCGGGCCGGCGCAGCGCGGCGAGGTACAGCTCGTACTCCACCTCCAGGCCCGTCCGGTCGCCGGTGAACCATTCGCCGCCCAGCGCGGCCAGTTCGGCGGCGAGGTCGGTACCGGGGTCCCGCAGGGCCTCGCGCGCCGCGACGCTCCTGGCGAAGCGCTCGTTGGCCTGGCGCAGCGCGGCGACCATCAGGTCGTCGAGGGTCTTGAAGTGGTACGTCGTCGAGCCGAGCGGGACGTCCGCCTCTGCGGCCACGCTCCGGTGGCTCAGCCCGGCGATACCCCTGTCCGCGACGACACGGACCGCGGCATCGATGATCCGCTGTCCCCGCTCGGGGTCGTAGCGCCGGGCCATCAGTGGGCGCCTCCCAGGTTCAGTACCACCACTCCCGCGACGATCAGCACGATCCCGGCGACCTTGGCGAAGCTCAGATGCTCCCCGAAGAGCACCAGCCCGAGCGCGGCGACGGCCGCGGTGCCGACGCCGGACCAGATCGCGTAGGCCGTGCCGATCGACATCGACTTCAGCGCCTGGGCGAGCAGGACGAAGGAGACGAGGTACCCCACACCGGTCACGAGCGACGGCCACAACTTGCTGAAGCCCTCGCTGTACTTCATGGCGGTGGTGGCGGCCACCTCGGCGGCTATGGCGCCGGCGAGCAACAGATATCCCATGTGTACGAGCGTACACATCATATGTACGGTTGTACACATGGGGTGTACAGGCGCGCTTATGGGCGGAATTGGCCGCCCTCGACCCTCAAGAGGCCCCCGTTTCGGGGCCGTTCCGTTATGGAAGCGCTCACCGAAAGGGCTCCCCGCGCGTCACTTGGTGAACTACTGTTTCAACGGTCAATCTCCCGAATGTGTGACGACCGCCAGGGTTTGCACACACCGGTGACACGTACCACCCTCCCTGATCCGCATGACGAATTTGCGTCCGCCTGTGGCGACGCCGAGGGAACCGCGCATGCCGCCGACTAAGCCCGGACCCGATCCGGACCAGACCCCGCCCAGCCTTCCGATGCTCAGATCCGCGAAGGTGTGGGAGACCGGGGTCGCCCCGAACGACACCCGCATACCGGGCACCCGCCGCCTCTGGCTGGCCGGTGCCCTCGCTCTCGCCGTGGTCTCCTCCTGCGTGACGGCGATCACCCTGCAGGGCTCGGGGCCTGACGACTCGTCGGAGAAGAACGGCCGCACCACCGCCGCCGACGACCGCGTCCCCACCGTGTCCCTCCCGCCCACGTCGCCCGCCGCGACCTCGGCACCGGACGGCAAGAGCGGTCTGTCGGAGCCGCAGGGCGCCGACGGCGACGCCGAGAAGGACGCCGCCGGGAAGAACAAGGGCGAGAGCAAGGACAAGGGCAAGGACGACGAGGAACCCGACGCGTCGGAGAGCCAGCAGGGCGGCGCGAAGTCGCCGGAGCCCACCAAGAAGCCGAGTGCCACCACCCGGTTCAAGTCCATACAGTCCGCCTCCTTCCGGGACCGGTACTGGCACCTGCGCGACGGCACGATCCAGTTGGATCAGGTGAGCAGCACCAGCGACCGCTGGACCCGGCAGGACTCCTCCTTCACGGTCGTCTCCGGCCTCGCGAAGTCCTCCTGCTACTCCTTCCGTCTGAAGGACGGCCGCTACGCGCGGCACCAGAACTTCGTGCTGCGCGCCTCCCGCAACGACGGCTCCCAGCTGTTCAAGCAGGACGCCACCTTCTGCCCCCGCAACGAGCAGACGGACGTGGTCGGGCTGGAGTCGGTGAACTACCCCAACCACTTCATCCGCTTCCGCTACAACCAGCTCCGTCTGGAGCGCTACGAGCACAACCAGCAGTACTGGATGGAGACCGGCTTCCGGCTGGTCAAGGGACTGGCCTGAACGGCCGTTCCCGCACGTGGACAGGGGTGTGGCC
>NZ_JBHVDD010000048.1:0-67818 GCF_042802995.1 Streptomyces sp. NPDC057438 | reverse complement strand
GCGCAGTTCCCCGCGCCCCTTGATGCATGGGGTGAGCCCGGGTTACCAGGGGGCGCGGGGAACTGCGCGAGAAGCCCCACCGGGCCGCGGTCGCCGACGAACCCACACCCCGAGCCATCAGGCGCCCCCTAAGGATTCCCCGGCGCCGAATTCTTCGTGTCGGACGGCGCCCCGCCGCCCTCGTCGCCCGAGGTGGCCGCCCACGCACCCACCCCGACCGCCGCGATCAGCGCCACCGCCGCCGCGCCCAGCGTGATCCGCCGGCGCCGCACCGTGCTGCCCCGGTTGCGGGCCGACCCGGGCCGGGGTGCCCCGGCCGCCCGGGGCACCCGCGCGGTCCCCCGCGCACCCCCGGCCAGCTCGTCCGGTCCCGGCACCCGCATCGACGTGTGGGTGTCGCGGTTGGAGTCCGGCTTAACTCCCGGCACCAGCGGCACCGCCCCCCGCCGTACCCGCTCGCGCGGCGCCTCCGCCTCGGCGGGTGCCTCCTCGTACCCGTCGCCGGACTCCGTCCCGGGCTCGTCGACGTCCAGCGGGGGCATCCCGGCCAGCAGCGGCAGCTGCTCCCGCAGGCGCGTGGCCAGCTCGGACGCCCGCAGCCGCGAGGCCGGCGCCTTGGCCAGGCACTGCACGAGCAACTGCCACAGCTCCTCGGGGATGCCGGGCAGCGGGACGACGGTCTCGGTGACGTGGCGGCGCAGCACGGCGCCGGGGTGGCCGCCGCCGAACGGGGTGAACCCGGCCAGCAGCTCGTAGAGCACGGTCGCCAGGGCGTAGATGTCCACGGCCGCGCGGGGCGGCAGGCCCTCGACGATCTCGGGGGCGAGGTAGTCCGGCGTACCGATGATCTTCGTGGCGCGGGTGCGGCGCGGGGAGTCGATCAGCTTGGCGACGCCGAAGTCGGTCAGGAGGGCCGGGTGCGCGCCGCCCGGGCCGAGCGGGCCCTGCATGTCCAGCAGCACGTTCTCCGGTTTCACGTCCCGGTGCACGACCCCGGCCGCGTGCGCCGCCGCCAGGCCGTCGGCGATGTCGGCCACTATGGCGACCGCCGCCTCGGGGGCCATGCGCCGCTCGCGGTCGAGGCGGGTGCGCAGGTCCGTGCCCCGGACGAGGTCCATGACGAGGGCGAGGTCGTTGCCGTCGACGACGAGGTCGCGCACGGACACCACGTTCGGGTGGTCGAGGCCCAGCAGCGCGGTGCGCTCCTGGACGAAGCGGCCGACGAGTTCCTGGTCGGACGAGAGGTCCTCGCGCAGCAGCTTGATGGCGACGGGGCCCTCCGGGCCCTCACCGAGCCACACCGTGCCGGCGCTGCCCCGCCCCAGAATCTGGTTCGCGGTGTACCGGCTTCCGATCTTCCGTCCCAAGACTGCTCCTACAGGCCGCGTGTTGGCGACAAAGCTACGCGCCCCGGGCCCCGAGGTTCACCGCCGCGGCGGAAATCACCCCTCGGATGTCGACAAGTCCCCAGTGTCGGGATGCGCGGGTGGGGGGGGGGGGGTTCGGTGCGTCGACGGGTGCGGGTGCGTGGGGGCTGGTCGCGCAGTTCCCCGCGCCCCTGAAAAGCGGGGCTGCGCCACGCGCTTTTCGGCCCGCAGGGCCGTGTCCTTCAGGCCCGCAGGGCCTGGTGCTTTCAGGGGCGCGGAGAACTGCGCGAGAAGCCCCCACCGGAGCCGCACACGCCGACGAAATCCGCGCCCCGAGCTACTGGGCGACCTACTGGCCGGAGCCCCCGGAACCCGAGTCTCTGACCAGCTCGCGGACCCACTTGGCCGCATCGCCGACCCAGTCGGTGAGCTGCCCCCACCAGCTCTTGCCCGTGCCGATCCACTCCTGCAGAGGCGTGAACTCCCAGATCAGCCAGCCTCCGACGAGGAACAGGACGATCATGAAGAGGCAGCCCTTGAGGCAGCCGAGCCCCGGGATCCGCATCGGATTGGCGCTGCGCTGACGCGGCTCACGCGGCGGCCGTGGCTCCCGCTGGGGCCGGGGCGCCGGCTGCTGGGGCTGCGGCGCGGGAGCGTACCGCTGCGGCTGCTGGGGCTGCGGCGGGGGCGGAGGGGCGTACGGCTGTTGCTGCTGCGGGTGTCCGTATCCGCCGCCGGGCCCGCCCTGGGCCCCGCGCTGCTGCCGGCGCGGCTGCTGCTGCTGCTGCGGAGGACGCTGCGGCTGCGGCTGGGGCTGCTGCCGGTTGGCCTGCCGCTGGGGGCGGCGGCGCAGCGGGTCCTCACCGGGGTCGAGGTACTGCTGGATCTGGGTCTGCTCGTTGCGGTCGCGGGCCGCGCGCAGCTGGTTCTGCCAGGGGTGCGGCTCCTCCGGCGGCCGGCCGCCGGGGTCGTGCGGGGGCACGGGCGGCATGACGGACGTCGGGTCGGCGCCGCCGGTGTGCGGGAGCACGGTGGTGGGGTCTCCCGAGCCCGAGGTGTGCGGGAGCACGCTGGTCGCGGCGTTCGGGTCGTACGCGCCGGCACCGTGTGGCAGGACCTGCGTCGCGTCGGCCGAGCCGAACGGGCCCGGGGCGGCGCCCGGCACCTGCGCGGGGGCCGGGTCGGGGGCGAGGATGTGGCCCACGCCGTCGGCGGCGGCGATCTGCATGGAGTTCGCGTGCACGCCGACGCCCTCGGCGACGATGCGCAGCGCGCGGGCGAGGTTGACGGCGCTGGGCCGCTCGCGCGGGTTCTTGCGCAGGCAGCGCTCGATGACCGTCCACAGCGGGTCCGGAACGGTGGAGGGCCGGCGCGGCTCGGCGCTGAGGTGCTGGTGCAGCACTTCGAGCGCGGACTGGCCGTTGAACGGCGGGCGCCCGGTGACCAGTTCGTACATCAGGATGCCGGCGCCGTAGATGTCGACGGCGGAGGTCTGCGGCTGGCCCTCGGCGGACTCGGGGGCCACGTACGCGGGGGTGCCGACGAACTCGCTGGTCCGGGTCAGACCCGGGGAGTCGGCGAGGCGGGCGATGCCGAAGTCGGTCAGCATCGGGTGCATCTCGCCGCCGTCCTGCTTGAGCAGCACGTTGGCGGGCTTCAGGTCGCGGTGGACGACGCCGTCGGCGTGGCTGGCGGCGAGCGCGTCGGCGATCTGGGCGGTGAGCAGGGCCGCGCCGACGGGCGAGAAAGGGCCGTTCTCGCGGAGGTAGCGGTGCAGGTCGGGTCCCTCGACCAGGTCCATGACCAGGGCCAGCAGATCGCCCTCGACGACGAGGTCCCGCACCCGTACGACGTTCGGGTGGGTGAGCCGGAGCAGCACGGAGCGCTCCCGCAGGAACCGCATCACGATGTCCGCGTCGCTCGCGAGTTCTTCCTTGAGGACCTTGATCGCCACGGTCTCGCCGGGGTGTCCGGGCACGGCCGCCTCGGCCCCCGCGGTCTCCCGCTGGCGGGCGCGCCAGACAGTGCCTGTGGCGCCGCGTCCAATCGGCTCCTCAAGGAGGTACTTGCTCCCTACCGGCCGCACGTCATGCGCTCCCTGTTGCTTGCTTGCCTGGTCACACCCTGGAGTCCCGCGGGCGTTCCGACCCACTGTAGTGCGGCCGTCCGCGGTACCGGGCTGTCGTCTTCCTGACTCTTCCCGCCCGTTTTGCTGTGACTTCGTCCGACCTGCTGCGAGCTGACGGCCGGTGTCCGTGTCCGCGAGTACGTACGGGTACCCGTGTGTGTTCGATGGAAAGACGCTCATGCATGGACGGTTGGTTGCCGGAGACGGACGTGGGCCGTTCCGGATACGAACGGACGCGGTGGTCGATGGCGGCCGATACGGACGCACGCCGTTCCCGAAGGGACGTGACCGATCTCAAGTGATCAACTAGCGGGCACTGGTCAGGCACTTTTGGGGGCAGAGCCGACCAATCAAGATCACTTGATGCCGGGCGGCGGGCGTGTTGTCAGCGGCAGGTGCGAGGATGCCTCCAGTACTGGCCGACGTGCCCGTGAGCGGTGGGGGAAGTCTGCGGTGGGGACCGCGCAGTCTCGTCCTCGTCGTCGCGGGTGCCCGCGCGGAAGGGACCGCTGACGGCGATGCAGATCCGGCTGACCGTCGTAGACCCGCTGGGACCGACCTCCGAGCCGCGAGGACGTGCCACGGCCTGCGACGTGCTGGTCACGGCGCCCGCCGGGACGGCTCTGGCCGCCGTGGCCGCGGGCCTCGCGTCCGCCGTCGGCGACGGCGGCGCGGAGCGGCTGGAGCGCAGCCGGGAGGCCGGGGGCGGGCAGGTCGTGCTCTACGCCGGTGCCGAGCGCCTCGACGCCCAGCGCTGCACCCTCGGTGAGCCGCCCCTCGTCGACGGCGCCGTGCTCTCCCTGGGCACCCCCGCCGAGGCGGGCCCCGAGGTCGACGAGGCCGCCGCGCAGCTCCATGTCGTGGCCGGCCCCGACGCGGGCGGCGTCCATCTGCTGCACGGCGGGAAGATCCATGTCGGCCGCTCGGCCGACGCCGACGTCCCGCTCGACGACCCGGACGTCTCCCGCCTCCACTGCGCGGTCACCCTCGCCTCCGACGGCCGTGTCTCCGTCGTCGACCTCGGCTCCACCAACGGCACCACCCTCGACGGCGCCCGGGTGGGCGACCGCCCGGTGCGCCTCGCCCCGGGCGCCCTGTTGCGCATCGGCGAGTCCGCGCTCCGCCTGGCCTCCTCGTCGGGGGCACGGGGGATCGCGACGGCACCGGACGGGGAGGGGCACGTCCGGGTGCGCGTCGGGGGCCCGGACGCGGGTTCCCCCGCGGGAGCTTCGGCGCCGTACAGCTCCGGCCCCGACGGGCCTGCTCGTGGCGGTGCGGGCGGGCCGGGGGCCGAGGGCGCCGGGCAGGGCCGTACCGAGCGGCGGACGGTGCCGGGGCAGGGCGGGGTGCCCGGGATCGAACGGACGGCCGGCGGCGCGGTGGGCACGGCGTCCGCCGGCGCAGGCCGGGGGGCCGCGTCCGGTGCCGGCCAGGACCACGCGCACGAGGACCACGGGACGGGCGGCGCCGCGGCGGACGCCCATGGCCGCGTCGGTGACACCCGCGGCGGGCGCGGCGGTGACCACCCACGTGACACCGAGGACCACCGCGGAGCCGAGGGCCACCCCCGTGCCGAGGACTCCGACGCCCACGGATCCGGCGGCACGCGCGCGTCAGGCGGCGCGCACGGGCCGGCCGCGTTCCTCGACGCCGCCGGGGCCCCCGGGCCGGGCGGACCCGGCGACTTCGGCGGTGCGGCGGATCCCGGGGATCTCGACGGGCCCGCCGGGTCCGGCACGCGCAAGGGCACTCCGCTCCGGGGCACGGACGTGCCGCGCGGGGTGCGTAGACGGGGTGGTCTCGGGGCCTGGGCCCGGCGTCTGACCGGCGGGCGGGCGCAGGCGGAGGCCGCGTACGACCCGTACGAGTACGACACGGAGGACGACGAGGACGAGCGCGGGGCGATGGCCTCGCTGCTCCCCACCGGCGGGGAGCGGCTGCCGGAGACCTGGCCGGATCCCGCCGCGCTGCTGCTCACCGCGCTCGGCCCGGGTGCCCGGCTGTGGGAGCGGGGGCCGAGCCATCCGGAGGCACTGACGGTGCGGCTGGGGACGGCGGACCGGGCGGCGCCGGACGGATCGGGCCTGCTGCCGGCGGTGCCGGTGACCACCGGGCTGCGCGAGGTCGGCGCGCTGGGACTGGCCGGGCCGCGCCCCCGGCTGATGGGACTGACCCGCGCGGTCGTGGCCCAGCTTGCCGCCCTGCACTCCCCCGACATCCTGGAACTGGTCCTGATCAGCGCGGACCGCTCCCGCTCCGCCGGGGAGCGGGCCGCCGACTGGTCCTGGCTCGGCTGGCTCCCGCATCTCCGCCCCGCTCACGGCCAGGACTGCCGCCTCCTCCTCGCCTACGACCGCGAGCAGGCGACGGCCCGGCTGGACGAGCTGCTGCGCCGGGTGGAGGACCACGCGGCGGACGCGGCGGGACACACGCCCGGGAGCACGCCGGGCGCAGGCGGCGGACGGGCGACGACGGCCGGGGCCCCCGGCTCGGCCGATCGCGGGACCGGAGGGGACGACGGCGGTTCCGGGCGGCGGACCGTGCGGCGGCCCTCGTGGGCCCGGGAGGACGGACCGGCGGGCGGCGGCTTCACGGGGCCGTACACGGTGGTGATCGTGGACGGGGACCCCGGAGGCGCCGATGTGCGCGAGGCCGTGGTGCGGCTGGCGCAGGAGGGGCCCGTCGCCGGGATCCATGTCGTGTGCCTCGCCGAGACGGAGTCCGCCTCACCCGCCTCGCCGGTGACGGAGACGTACACGGCGGCCTGCGAGACCTCGCCCGCGTTCCGCGCCTGTGGGGCCGTCGCCCTGCTCAGCGGTGACGTGGCCACGGCGCTGCGCCTGCTGCGGGTCGCCTCCGCCGGATACGGCGCGGGGGGTGGTTCCGGGGCACCGGGTGCGGCCGGCGCCGGCCGGGCGGGCCGGGTCGACCCCGCCCATGGCTCCGCCGGGGCGGACCCGGCCGCGGGGGGCCGTACGCACACCCACATCGACCTCGCGGGCAGCGCGCTCTCCGGCGCCGACGAGCGGACGCATCCGGGCACCCGGGACCACGCCTCCCTCGACCCGGGCGAGGCGCCCGGGCTGCTGAACCACGGCACGGTGGCCACGCTCGACGCGGTGTCGCCGGCGTGGGCGGAGCGGTTCGCACGGGCACTGGCGCCGTTGCGGACGGAAGGGGCGGCCGGGGACCGGCAGGCGCGGGTCTCGGCGCCGCTGCCGCAGTCGGCGCGGCTGCTGGACGAGTTGGGGCTGGCGCGGGCCACACCGGCGTCGCTGATGACCCGGTGGGCGGACGCGGCCGACGACACGACGGCGCTCGGCGGGCGGGCCTGGGCCGTGCTCGGCGCGGGGCCGCGCGGTCCGGTCTCCGTCGACCTGGTGGCCGAGGGCCCGCATCTGCTGATCGAGGGGCCTGCCGGCAGCGGCCGTACGGAGCTGCTGCGGTCGGTCGTCGCCTCGCTCGCCGCCGCCGAGCGGCCCGACCGGCTGGGCATCGCCCTCGTGGACGGGCGGGACGGCGGCGGCTCCGGTACCGGCGGTGGGCGGGCCGGGGAGGGGCTGGGGGTCTGTACCGACCTGCCCCATGTGGGGACGCATCTCACGGCCAACGACCCCGTCCGGATGCGGGAGTTCGCGCAGTCCCTGATCACGGAGCTGAAGCGGCGGTACGAACTGCTCGGCGGGCTGGGCTTCGTGGAGTGGCACACGCGGCGTGAGGTCTCGGGGCGCATCGTCCCGCAGCGCTCGGCGCCTTCGGGAGCGGGGGCGTCGGGGGCGGGGGCGTCGGGGGCCGGGGCCGCCGACCTCGACTCGTCCTCCAGCTCCACCCTGCGGCTACGGCCGCCGGCGAGCCGCAGGAACAGCGACCCGGACGGCAGGGGCGCGGCCGGGAAGAGTTCGGCCTCGGAGCTGCCCCGGCTCGTCGTCGTCGTCGACGACCTGGACGCCCTGCTGTCACCCGCCCTGGGGTCCACGGGGCGCCCGGCGGCGGGTTCCGTCGTACGGGCCCTGGAGGCGGTGGCCCGGGAGGGCGAGCGGCTCGGGGTGCACCTCGTCGCCACGACCGGTGTCGGCGGGCGCGCGGGCGAGAGTGAGCTGGGCCGGGCGGCGGGCGGGCGCGTGGTCCTGAGCGCGCCGGTGCCGGGTCCGGACGAACCGGCGCCCGGCCGGGGGGAGCTGCTGGGCGAGGGGGGCCGGACGACCGCGTTCCAGGCGGGCCGCGTCACGGGCCGTATCCCGCGCACCGCGACCCTCCGCCCGACCGTGGTGCCGCTCGACTGGGCACGCATGGGCGACCCCCCGGCGCGCCGCCCCGTCCGCGAACTGGGCAACGGCCCCACCGACCTGGCCCTCCTGGCCAGCGCCCTGGACCGCGCGGCCCGAGAGGTCTCGGCAACACACGTACCGTCCCTGCTCTGACCACTCCGACACCCACCCCTGAGAGCCGCGGGCCCGACAGGGGCGCGGGGAACGGCGCGAGCAACCACCACGCACCCGCCACTCACCCACACGGCGCAACACTTCCCGGAAAGGGGCCGCAGGCCCCGAGGGGGGCGGGGAACGGCGCGAGCGACCCCGACGGACGGGATGCCGCCCACCCGCGCAACACCCCCAGGAGGGCCGCAGGCCCGCCAGGGGCGCGCGGAACGGCGCGAGCGTCCACCACGTACGGGCACCCGCCCACGACAGCGCGCCGCCCTCGCGAAGCGCCCCGGCACCACCCTCATGGTCACGACGCGGTCACGATCACGACGCTGACGCGGCAGGCGCTCTTGCCGCCCCCGACCACGCGGCGTAGACCAGAGCGCACGGGACAGCGCTCTACGTTCGACGACGCACGGAGAACGGGGTCAGAGATGCGTAACACGCACCGCACGCACCGCACGCACCGCTTGAACCGGATTCGCGATTTAGGCCATGGGGTTCGCACCCGCAAGCCCACATCCCCCGGCCGTCCCCCCACGGCCAGGGCCCTCGCGGCCCTGGCCGCAGGCGTCCTCGCCCTCTCCCTCACCGCGTGCGGAGGGGACGACGACGGCGGCGACAAGGGTGACAACGGCAGCGAGGGCGGCAACGAGGCCACCGTGCGCCTGCCGAAGCTGGACGGCCAGAAGCTGGAGGTCGCGGCGGTCTTCACGGGCCCGGAGCTGGACAACTTCCAGAAGGTGCTGGACGAGTTCGAGAAACGCACCGGCGCCTCGGTGACCTTCGTACCGACCGGCAACAACACCTCCACGTTCCTCGGTACGAAGATCGAGGGCGGCAAGCCGCCGGACGTGGCGTTCCTGCCCCAGGTCGGTGTGCTGCACCAGTTCGCCGAGAAGGGCTGGGTGAAGCCGCTCGGCAGCGAGGCCCAGGCACAGCTGGACAAGAACTTCTCGGACGGCTGGAAGGACCTAGGCGCGTACGAGGGCAAGCAGTACGGCGTCTACGCGAAGGCGGCCAACAAGTCCCTCGTCTGGTACAACACCGCGGCCTTCGAGGCGGCCGGCATCACCGAGGAACCCAAGACGTGGGAGGAGTTCCTGCAGACCGCGCAGACCCTCTCCGACGCCGGCACCCCCGCCGTGTCCATCGGCGGCGCCGACGGCTGGACGCTCACCGACTGGTTCGAGAACGTCTACCTCTCGCAGGCGGGCCCGGAGAAGTACGACCAGCTCGCCAAGCACGAGATCAAGTGGACCGACCCCTCCGTCAAGGATGCCCTCACCACGCTCGCCCAGCTGTGGGGCAAGGACGACCTGATCGCGGGCGGGGCGTCCGGCGCGCTGCAGACGGAGTACCCGAAGTCGATCACGCAGACGTTCGGCGGGGACACCCCGGCGGGCATGGTGTTCGAGGGCGACTTCGTGGCCGTCACCATCAACGGCGACACGGACGCGAAGATCGGCACGGACGCGAAGGTCTTCCCGTTCCCGGCGGTCGGCGACGACTCCCCCGTGGTCACCGGCGGCGACGCGGCCGTGGCGCTGAAGGACGGCAAGGGCGCGCAGGCGCTGCTCACCTTCCTCGCGTCGACCGACGCGGCGGAGATCTGGGCGGCACAGGGCGGTTTCCTCTCCCCCAACAAGGAGATGGACGAGGCCAGTTACAAGGACGATGTCACCCGGGAGATCGCCAAGGCACTGCTCGCGGCGGGCGACGACTTCCGCTTCGACATGTCCGACCAGGCCCCGGCGGCGTTCGGCGGCACCCAGGGCGTCGGCGAGTGGAAGGACCTCCAGGACTTCCTGAAGGACCCCGACGACGTGGCCGGTGCCCAGAAGCAGCTGGAGACCGACGCGGCGAAGGCCTACGGGAACGGCTGACGACGACCTCATGCCGTCTGCCGTGACGAAGACGGCGGGGGGCGCCGGCGCGCTGCCGACGCCCCCCGCCGCATCGCGCAAGAGCGTGACGGGCACCCGGCTGTGGGTGGCGGTGCTGTTCCTGCTGCCCGCGCTGGTGCTGCTCGGCGCGCTCGTGGTCTACCCGATCGGGTACTCGGTCTGGCGGAGCCTGTTCGACGCGGACGGCTCGGGCTTCGTCGGCCTCGACAACTACGCGGAGATCTTCTCCGACGACTCCACCCTCGTCGCCGTACGCAACACCGCGATCTGGGTCGCGGTGGCCCCCGCGCTGGTCACCGCGCTCGGGCTGATCTTCGCGGTGCTGACCGAACGGATCCGCTGGGGAACGGCGTTCAAGCTGATCGTCTTCATGCCGATGGCGATCTCGATGCTCGCCGCGGGCATCATCTTCCGGCTGGTGTACGAGCAGGACCCGGACCAGGGTGTGGCCAACGCGGTCGTGACGTCCGTGCACGACGTCTTCGTCGACGAGTCCGTGTATCCGAAGGCCCGGCCGAACGCCCAGGTGAGCGATCTGCGGGCGTCCGGCGGCGGTTCGTTCACCACGGAGGGCACCGTCCGGGCGGGCACCCCGGCGCTCCTCCCGCTCGTCGGTATCGCGCCCAACCGGCTGCCCGGCGACGCCCAGGACGCCAAGGCCGCCGGGACCGGAAAGGGTGACGGCGTCACCGGCACCGTCTGGCTGGACTTCCGGCTCGGCGGTGGCGGGGAGAAGGGGGCCGTCGACCCGGGTGAGAAGGCGCTGAAGGGCGTCGAGGTCGAGGCGGTGAAGGACGGCAAGGTCGTCGCCACCGCGACCAGCGGCTCCGACGGCACCTTCAGCCTGCCGGAGTCCGCCGACGGGTCCCGGCTCAGGCTGCCCGGCTCGAACTTCGCGGCGCCCTACAACGGCATCGACTGGCTGGGCCCGACGCTCGTCACCCCGGCCGTCATCGCGTCGTACGTCTGGATGTGGGCCGGGTTCGCGATGGTGCTGATCGCGGCGGGTCTCGCCGGCGTCGACCGCAATCTGCTCGAAGCGGCCCGGGTGGACGGGGCGAACGAGTGGCAGGTGTTCCGGAAGGTCACCGTGCCGCTGCTCGCGCCGGTGCTGGTCGTCGTCCTCGTCACGTTGATGATCAACGTGATGAAGGTGTTCGACCTCGTCTACATCATCGCCCCCCAGCCCACCCAGGACGAGGCCAACGTCCTCGCCCTGCAGCTCTATCTGGTGTCGTACGGCGGCGGGGGCGACTTCGGTCTCGGCAGCGCGATCGGTGTGGTCCTGCTGCTGCTCGTGCTGCCGGTGATGTGGGTCAACATCCGGCGCCTGCGGAAGGAGCGCCAGCGGTGACGACTGTCGAGGAACGCCCCGGGCCCTCCGGGGCCGCGGGGACTGCCGGGACCGCCGGGACCGCCGGGAAGCGCTCCCTCGCCGCCCGGCTCGCGAGCGGCGCGGCGGGCGGGGTGCTGCGCGTGTTCCTGCTGCTGGTGGCGCTGTTCTGGCTGGTGCCGACCTTCGGGCTGCTGGTCTCGTCGTTCCGCGACCCGACCGACATCTCCGCCTCCGGCTGGTGGACGGTGTTCTCGGCGCCGGCCCAACTCACCACCAGGAGCTACCAGTCGCTGCTGGAGAACGACGGCATAACGGACGCCCTGTTCAACACGGTCTGGATCACGGTCCCGGCGACGCTGCTGGTCGTCCTGATCGGCGCGATGGCCGGATACGCCTTCGCCTGGCTGGACTTCAAGGGCCGCGACTGGTGGTTCATGGCCGTCGTGGGGCTGCTCGTGGTGCCGGTGCAGGTGGCGCTGATCCCGCTGTCCGGTCTCTTCCGGGACCTCGGGATCTTCGGCGACATCATCGGTGTCGTCCTCTTCCACGTCGGTTTCGGACTGCCCTTCGCGATCTTCCTGTTGCGGAACTTCTTCGCCGAGATCCCGCGTGAGCTGCTGGAGGCGGCGCGGCTGGACGGGGCGGGTGAGGTGCGGCTGTTCGTGACGGTCGTCCTGCCCCTGGCCGCACCGGCGTTGGCCTCCCTCGGGATCTTCCAGTTCCTGTGGGTGTGGAACGACATGCTGGTCGCGCTGGTGTTCTCCAGCTCCGACTCGCAGCCACTGACGGTCGCACTCCAGCAGCAGGTACGGCAGTTCGGCAGCAACATCGAGGTGCTGGCGCCGGGCGCGTTCATCTCGATGGTGATCCCGCTGGCCGTGTTCTTCGCGTTCCAGCGGCAGTTCGTGTCGGGGGTGATGGCGGGGGCCGTGAAGTAGCCCTGGCCGCAGGGGGAGTTCGGCGCGGCGCCCACGGCCCCGGCGGGCGCGGGTGCGGGTGCGGGCGGGTACGGCTGAGAGCGCGTGGGGCTGGTCGCGCAACTCGTCACCGTCCGCACCCGATACGCACCCGCGCGCCCCCAACTCCCCCTGAAATCCCCCGTATGGAACACGCGCCGTAACCAAATCATCCCATCGGCCGTTTCCGGGCAGTATGCCCGCGCCGACCCATGGATGTCCTCTTTGCCCAGGTTCAGTGTCATCGTTCCCGCGTACAAGGTTCAGGCGTACCTGCAGGAATGCCTGGATTCCGTGCTCTCCCAGTCCTTCACCGACCTCGAACTGATCGTCGTCGACGACGCCTCCCCCGACAACTGCGGTGCGATCGCCGACGAGACCGCGGCCCGCGACCCCCGGGTACGGCACACCGTGCGCCTGCGGGAGAACGCGGGCCCGGGTGCCGCCCGCAACAAGGGGATGGAGTACGCGAGGGGGGACTACCTCCTCTTCCTCGACGGCGACGACACCTTCGCGCCGGGCGCGCTCCAGGCGATCGCGGACCGCGTCAAGGAGACCGGGGAACCGGACGTCCTCGTCCACGACTTCGCCCGCGTCTCCTGGTCGGGCGAGTCCGTCCGCGACGCACGCGCCCCCCGCCTCACCGAGCAGGGCCCCGCACCCTTCCGCCTGGACGACCGTCCGGGTCTCCTGAACGTCCCCCCGATGGTGTGGAACAAGGCGTACAAGCGGGAGTTCGTCGAGGACCACGGCTTCCGTCTGCCGCCCGGTGTCTACGAGGACACGGCCTGGACGTACCCCGTCCTGCTGGCGGCCGAGTCCGTCGCCACCCTCGACCGGGTCTGCGTCCACCACCGCCGGCGCCGCCACGGCAGCCTGCTCGGGACGGTCAGCCGCGTCCACTTCGACGTGTTCGCCCAGTACGACCGGGTGTTCGCGTACGTCGACGAGCGGCCGGAGCTGGCGCAGTGGCGTCCGGTGCTGTTCCGGCTCATGGTCGACCACCTCACCTCCGTCCTCTCTCAGCGCCACCGCCTGCCGCGCGAGGCTCACGCCGAGTTCCTGCGCACGGTCCGCGCGCACTGCGCCCGCTACCGCACCCCGGGCGCCCCCGTCCGCGCCCGCGCCCGGCTCCGGCACGCGCTCCTGCGGCTCGGCGGCCGGCGCCTGCACCGCGCCCTGTGGGCCGGGGCGCGGCTGGGCCGGGGCGCCGGACGCCTCGTGCGGGACCTCGCCGGGCTGTTCCGCACGGCCGGGCTGCGCCTGCACTACCGCCTCCAGCGGCTCCTCCCGCTGCGTGCCGACCGGGCGGTGTTCGCCGCGTACGACGGCCGGGGCTACGAGTGCAGCCCGGCCGCGCTGGAGAACGCCTTCCGGACGTACGCCCCCCGGATGCGCACCTCGTGGGCCGCGCGCCCGGAGCACCACCACACGCTCCCGGTGGCGACCCGGCGGGTGCTCCCCGGCTCGATGGCGTACTGGACGGCGCTGGCGCGCTCCAAGTACCTGGTGAGCAACGTGGACTTCGACCGGCGCCTGGTCAAGCGCCGCGGTCAGGTCCTGCTGCAGACGCAGCACGGCACACCGCTCAAGCGCATGGGGCTCGACCTCCAGGACCGGCCGGCGGCGGCGCGCGGCACGGACTTCGGCGCCGCGCTGCGCGGCAGCGACCGGTGGGACTACGTACTGTCCGGCAACCGCCATTCCACGCTGGTCTGGGAGCGGGTCCACCCGTCCCCGTACACGACCCTCGAATACGGCTCACCCCGCAACGACGTGTTCCTGCGGGCGAATTCGACGGACGTGGCCCGGGTGCGCGAGCACCTCGGCATCCCCGAGGGCACGGTCGCCGTCCTGTACGCCCCCACGCACCGCGACTACCGGCACTCGCAGCGCGCCCACCTGGACCTGGAGCGGGTGCTGCGCAAGCTCGGGCCGCGGTTCGTGGTCCTCGCCCGGGCCCACCACGGGTACGGCTCGCCGCTGACGGACCTGGCGCACGGCCGGCTGCTGGACGTCACCGGCCACCCGAGCGTGGAGAACCTGTGCCTCGCCTCGGACGCGCTGGTCACCGACTACTCCTCCCTGATGTTCGACTACGCCAACCTCGACCGGCCGATCGTGATCCACGCGGAGGACTGGGAGGCGTACGAGGCGGCGCGGGGCACATACTTCGATCTGCGTTCCTTCCCGCCGGGGGCGGTGGCGCGCAGTGAGGACGAGCTGATCGACATCTTCGCCACGGGGCACTGGCGGGGGTCGCGGTCGGCGCAGCTGCGGGCGGCGTTCCGGGAGCGGTTCTGTCCGTACGACGACGGACGGGCGGCCGAGCGCGTGGTGCGGCGGGTGGTGCTGGGGGAACCCGCGCCGGCGGACTTCGTGCCCCTGGCCGAGCGGCATCCCGTTCCGTCGGCCGCGGCCGCCCGTCCGGGGGTGGACGGGGCGCTCGGCACGTAGAGGTACGCCGCCCCGGCCCCCGCTCCCAGGGGCTCGCGGACCACGCGAGAAGCCCTCCTCATCCACCCGCACCCGACGAAATCACCCCCGAAAGGACAGAATGCCCCGCTTCAGCGTCATCGTCCCCACGCACGGTGTCGAAGGGCGCCTGTCGCTCGCCCTGGACTCGGTCCTCACGCAACCGTTCGGCGACTTCGAGCTGATCCCGGTCCATGACGCACCGGGCTCACCGGCGGGAGCCGTCGGCAGCGCGTACGCCGCCAGGGACAGCCGGGTGGTCCCCGTCGTGTCGCCGCCCGCGGGCGGGCTGAGCGCCGCGCGCAACGCGGGAATCGCGGCGGCGCACGGCGCGTACGTGCTGTTCCTGGACGGGGACGACACGCTCGCGCCGGGCGCGCTGCGGGCGATCGCGGACCGGCTGGGCGAGACCGGCGACCCCGACGTCCTGTACTTCGCGCATGAACGCGCGCACTGGTGGGAGGGCGGGACGCGGGTCGTGCGCCCCAACGGCCCGCAGACCCCGGCGTGGAGCGCGGCCCACCGCCGGGATTTCCTGGCCGAGCGTCAACTGATGTTCCCCATCGGTCACTTCACCGACCTCGGCTGGAGCGGTCTGGTCGCGCTGGCCGCCGGCCGTACGGCCGAGCTGCGGGAGGCGGTGTGTGTGCGCCATCTGCCGCGCCGGCAGGGCAGCCGGCTGCACGCGCCGGGCGAGCGCCAGCTCGAACTGCTCGACCAGGTGGAGCTGGTGCTCGCCAGGGCCACGGCCGAACAGGGCGTGCCGGAGGCGTTGTTCACGTGGCTGTTCGCGGTGGTGCTGCGGAGCGCCGCGCACCCGGAGCGGCTGCCCGTCCACCACCGCCGCGCGTTCTTCCGTCACGCCACGCATCTCTACCGCCACTATGTCCCGGCCGGTTTCCAGCCGCCCGGCGGCGGCCTCGGGGTCCGGCACCGGTTGCTCGCGTCCGGCTCGTACGCCGGCTTCCGGGCGTGGTGCGCCGCCGAGCGGGCGGCCGCCGGAGCGCTGGCCGCGCTTCCCCGTCCCCGCGCGCCCCTGGACCGCGCCCGGTGCGCCGTCCAGCGCCGTATGCCGCCGGACAGGAACCTCGTCGTGTACCGCGCGCACCCGGGCGGTGACATCGGCTGCGACCTCGTGGCCGTCCACGCGAAGGCCCGTGAACTCGCCCCGCGGCTGCGTTCGGTGTTCCTCGTCGGGCCCGGCGCGGTGGACACCGTGCCGGAGGGCGCCGAGTACGCCGTCCTCGGCGGCCCGGGTCACCGGCGGGCCCTGGCCCGCGCCCGGTACGTCATCGACGGCTCCGACATCGAGGCGGCGGGCGCGGGCTCGGAGGCGGAGGCGGTCGTCGGGCGCCCCCGCGCCGTCCGTGTCCGGACCCAGCGGGGCACGCCGCTGGCGACGACGGGCGCGGACCGGGCCCCGTACCCGGTGGCGGCCGCCACGACCGGTGGCCTCACCGGCCTCGCCGCGCACGTGGACCGCTGGGACTTCGTGCTCTCCGCCAACCGGCACTCCACGGAGACCTGGGAGCGGGCCTTCCCGGGCACGTACGAACCACTGGAGTACGGCTCTCCGCGCAACGACGTCCACTACACGGCCACGGCCGAGGACGTGGCGCGCGCCCGGCGCGCGCTGGGCGTGCCCGAGGGCAGGAAGGCCCTGCTCTACGCCCCCGCGCACCGCGGCGCCCCCGGCGACCGGAGCCCCGGCGCCCGGCTCGATCCGGAGGCGTTCTGCGAGGCGGCCGGCGAGGAGTACGTGGTACTGCTGCGGGCGCGTGACGGCCACGGCGGCGCCCCCGTCCGCGAGAAGGGCGGCCGGGTCATCGACGTCACCGCACACCGCTCGGTCGAGGACGTCTGTCTCGCCGCCGACGCGCTGATCACCGACCACTCGCCCCTGATGTTCGACTACGCCCACCTCGACCGGCCGATCGTGATCCACACGGCGGGCTGGGACGTCCTGCGGGAGACCCGGGGCGTCTGCTTCGACCTGCCGGCCTCGCCGCCCGGCCATGTGGCGCGCACCGAGCGGGAGGTGGCGGAGCTGTTCCGCGACGGGTCGTACGCGGACCTGGAGGCCGACGCCCTGCGGGCCGTCTTCCGGGAGCGCTTCTGCCAGTTCGACGACGGGCGGGCGGCCGAGCGGGTCGTCCGGCGGGTGTTCCTGGGCGAGGAACCCCGGACGCTGCCGCCCGTGGTGCCGCTCGCCGGACGGACCCCGGCCCCGGCGCCCGCCGCCGCCACCCTCGTGAGGAGCTGACGGCCATGCCCCGTTTCAGTGTCATCGTCCCCGTGTTCGAGGTCCGGGGCTTTCTGCGCGCGTGCCTCGACTCGGTCCTGGAGCAGTCGTACCGGGATCTGGAGGTGATCGCCGTGAACGACTGCACGCCCGACGGCGGCGGCGCGATCCTCGACGCGTACGCCGCCCGCGACCCGCGCGTACGCGTGCTGCACCTGCCCGCGAACGTGGGCCCCGGCCGGGCCCGCAACGCCGGACTGCCGTACGCCACAGGGGACTTCGTGCTCTTCCTCGACGGCGACGACTCACTCGTGCCGGGGGCGCTGCGCGGGCTGGCGGACCGCCTGGACGAGGCCGGGGACCCCGATGTCCTGGTCTTCGACCACGTTCGCGTCCACTGGTGGGGCGAGACGCGGCACCACCCGCGCGCACACCTGCTGTCCGAGGCCGGCGGGGACACCTTCACGGTCGCGGAACGCCCGGGGGTCCTCGACCTCCCGACGGCCGTGTGGAACAAGGCGTACCGGCGGGAGTTCGTCGAGGCGCACGGCTTCCGGTTCCCGCCGGGCCACTACGAGGACACGGCATGGACGTTCCCGGTGCTGTTCGGCGCCGAACGGATCGCCGTCCTGGACCGGATCTGCGTGACCCACCGGCAGCGGCGGCACGGCGGCCCGCCGGCCACCACGAGCCGTCGGCACTTCGACGTGCACGACCAGTACGAGCGCGTTCTCGGCCTTCTGAACGCCCGCCCCGAGCCTGCGGGTTGGCGCGCCCTGGTGCGAAACCGGATGGCGGAGCACTGTCTGTCCGTCCTGGCCGAGCCGGACCGGGTGCCGTCGCAGGACAGGGCCGAGTTCTTCCGGCGGACGGCGGCGCTGTACCGGACGTACGGGCCGGACGAGGGCCCGGTGGCCCCCGCGCACCGCGTTCTGGAGGGCGGCTGGGCGGCCTACCGCGCCCGGCGCCGGGTGACGCGGGTCCGTACCGCGCTCGGCGTACACGGGGAGCGGTGGCGAGCGGCCGGCGCCGAACTGGTCGGGCGGGGCCGGGCCCTGGCCCATGAGCGGCTGCCGCTGGACCCTGGGCTGGCGCTGTACTCGGCGTTCGCGCACCGGGGCGTGTTCGGGGACCCGGCGGCCGTGTACCAGGCCGCCCGTGATCTCGCGCCGCACATCCGCGGGGTGTGGGTGGTGCGGCCGGAGCGGGTGGCGGCGCTTCCGCCCGGGGTCGAGTACGTGACGCCGGGCTCGCCCGCGTACCAGCGGCTGGCCGCGCGGGCGACGTACGTCGTCGGCAACGCCGCCTGGCCCGGCGTCCTCGCCAAGCGGCCGGGCAGTGTGCACATCCACACCCACCGGGGGACCCCGCTGAGGTTCATGGGCGCCGACCTGCTGCACAGGCCGGGTGCCCGGCTCGGCGCGGACGTGCCGGAGATGCTGCGCCGGGCCGACCGCTGGGACCACAGCCTCGTCGCCAACCGCCACTCCGAGCTGGTGTGGAGCAGGGCGTATCCGTGCGGGTTCACCTCGCTGCGGACCGGCAGCCCGCGCAACGACGTCCTGGTGAACGCCGGGCCGGACAGCGGTGCGCGGATCCGTGCACGGCTCGGCGTCCCGGCCGGGCACACGGTCGTGCTGTACGCGCCGACGATCCGCGACTACCGCCGGGGGCACGTCGAACGCCTCGACCTCGCCCGGTTCGCCGCCGATCTGCGGCGCGGCCTGGGCGAGGCCCACACCCTCGTCGTACGGCTGCATCCGGCGCTCGCGGACGGCCCGGCGCGTGGGTACGGGCTCGCCGAGCTGCACCGGCGGGGGGTCGTCGTGGACGCGACGGACGAGCCGCACGTGGAGGAGCTGATGCTTGCCGCCGACGTCCTCGTCACGGACTACTCGGCCCTGATGTTCGACTACGCCAACCTGGACCGGCCGATCGTCGTCCACGCCGACGACCGGGACGCCGTCGCCGAGAGCCGGGGCCTGTACCTCGACATCACCGCCGAGCCGCCCGGCCATGTGTCCCGCTCCTACCGGGAGCTGGCCTGGCTGTTCGACTCCGGGCGGTGGCGGGACGCGGAGTCGGCGCGGCTGCGGGCCGGATTCCGGGAGCGGTACTGCGAGTTCGACGACGGGCGGGCGGCCGAGCGGGTCGTCCGGACGCTGATGCTGGGCGAGCGGGCGGTGGTGGTGCCCGCGCCGAGGACGGCCGGGCCGGCCGGGCCGGTGACGAACTCGGGCTTCGTGTTGTCATGAGGGCGCGGGCGTGGGTGCTGTTGCTCGCCGCCGGTTTCGCGCTGCTCCAGTTCGCGAGTGTCACCGGGCGCGCCACCCCCGACACCAAGAACTACGTCGCGTACGCCCTCGCTCTGGGCGGCGCGAGTCCGCGGGAGGCGGCGGCCGGGGCCATCGACCACTACTGCGGGAGCCGGGCGGCGACGGCCGAGCGGAAGCAGGGTGTGGACGTGGTGCGGTTCCGTGCGCCGAGCCCGGCCGCGCGGGTCACCGAGGAGTGCCGTCGGAAGCTGTGGCGGAAGGTGGACCGGGGGCTGGCGGAGGGCCGGACCGACGGCCACATTCCCCCGTTCGCCTCGGAGCGGTTCCAGCGGATCTTCGAGGTACGGCCCGGGTACCCGGTGCTGCTGGCACCGTTCGTCGCCGTGTTCGGGGTCGTATGGGGGGTGTGGCTGGCGAGCGTGCTGATCGCCGCGACCGGGGGCGTACTGGCCTTCCTCGTCCTGCGCGCCGTCCGCGCCCCCACCCCCGTGGCCCTCACCGGGCAGGCCCTCTACTACGTCCTCCCGTGCGGCGCGACCGCCATGCGGCCCATGACCGAGGGAGTGCTGCTGGCCCTGACGCTGGCGGCACTGTGGGGGTGCGCGCTGGCCATGGAGGGGCGGCTGCGGGCGGGGATGTCCCTGGTGGGCGGGGCACTGGCGGCGCTGTTCACGGTGAAGCACTCACAGGCGCTGTTTCTGGGGGTGTGTCTGGTGGGAGCGTGCGCGGTGGTCGCCCTACCGCGCGCACGCCGTGGTGAACCCGCCGGCGGACGCGGTGGTGAACCTGTCGGCGGGCGCAGTGGTGAACCCGTCGGCGAACGCGCGGGGCGCGGGGCGGTCGAGCCGTGGGTGCGGGCGGTCGGGGCCGTGTCGGCGTGCGCGGTGGTGTGCACGCCGGTGCTCGCCGGACTGCTGCGCTACCCGGCGGCCACCGAGAGTCTGCAGGACCTGCTCACCGACCACTACACCCACCCCGACCGGGCCCGGCTGTGGCCGGAGTTCCTGCGCCTGGAGTCCGCCTTCTGGCTGGAGTGGGGGCGCAGGCAGCTGGCCCAGCCGCTGTTCCTGGCCGCGCTGGCGGGGGGCGCGTGGGGCGCGGCGCGGCAGCGGCCCGTCTTCGGCTGGTTCGTGATCGCCGGCGCGTGCACCGGGATCCTGAACCAGGCCGGGCACCCGGACATCACCATCTGGGGCGACCGGCTGATCGTGGTGGCGTGGCTGCTGCCGGTGCTGGGGCTGCCCCTGCTGCTGGAGCGCGTCACGGCCCCGCGCGGCTCGCTCGACGTGGTGAGGGCGAGCTGAGCCGGTGCCCCCGGCGACGCCGGGGGCACCGGGGTACCGGACCGGACCGGACCTACTCGACCACCAGCTCGACCGGGATGTTGTTGCGGGTGGCGTTGGAGTAGGGGCAGACCTGGTGGGCCTGCTCGACGAGCTTGCGGCCGGTGGCCTCGTCGACGGAGTCGGGGAGTTCGACGCGGAGGGTGACCTTGAGGGCGAAGCCCTCGCCCTGCTTGCCTATGCCGACCTCGGCGGTCACGGCGGCGTCGCTGACGTCGACCTTGGCGGCGCGGCCGACCAGGCCGAGGGCGCTGGCGAAGCAGGCGGAGTAGCCGGCGGCGAAGAGCTGCTCGGGGTTGGTGCCCTGGCCGTTGCCGCCCAGCTCCACCGGGAGGGCCAGGTCGAGGTCGAGCTTGCCGTCGTTGCTGACGGCGCGACCGTCACGGCCGTGGGTGGCGGTGGCGACAGCGGTGTAGAGCGCGTCCATGGGAGAACCATCCCTTTCACAGGTCATCTCACGTCCGGCGGTCCGGTCCGACCACCGTTCACGGGCTCCAGTAGAGCACACAATTCAATTGCCCACAACTAAATGGCGGGCAGGAGTTACGCTGGATCCATGACCACGAGTGCCGTTCCCACGCCCGAGGGGGTCTCCGAGGAGATCTCCGGGCAGGTCTCCGAGGAGGAGTTCCTCCGTCTCGACCGGCAGATCTGCTTCTCCCTGCACGCCGCCTCCCGCGCCTTCAACAGCGTCTACCGGGTAGTGCTGAAGGATCTGGGGATCACGTACCCCCAGTACCTGGTGATGCTGGTGCTGTGGGAACGGGGCGAGCTGCCCGTGAAGAAGCTGGGCGAGCATCTGCGGCTCGACTCCGGCACCCTCTCGCCGCTGCTCAAGCGCCTGGAGACGGCCGGTCTCGTCCACCGGGAACGCAGCGCGCGTGACGAGCGGTCGGTGGTGGTGCGGCCGACCGAGGAGGGCACCGCACTGCGCGAGCGTGCCCTGGCCGTGCCGCGCCGGATCGTCTCGGCGACGACCTTCGACCTCGACGAGATCCGCGACCTGCGCGACCGCCTGGACCACCTGACGGCAGCGCTGGACGAGGCGGCCCTGGAAAACCCGGAGCCCTAGGGAGGGGCGCCGGGCCCGACCGAAGGCCCGGCCTGAAGACACGAAGGCCCGACGGAGGCCAGCTGAGACCCGACGGGTGACCACCCCCGTCTCGACAGAGGACCCACCCCCGGGCGCGACGGAAAGCCCGCCCCGAAGCCCGACGGAAGGCCCGCGAAACCCGGCGAGGGCCGGCCCGACGAGGGGCCACCCCAGGGCCGACCGAAGGCCCGGCCACGAGGCGCTGCGGGGCCCACCCGAGACCCGACGGGAGACCCACCCCCGAGATCGACGGAAAATCCGCCCCGAATCCCGGCAGAGGGCCGGCCCGCCCGAGGCGCCACCCCGACACCGACCGACGGCCTGCGGCCGAGGCCCGAGGCCCGAGGCCCGAGGCCCGACGGAAGCCTGACCGAACGTCCGCCCGGAAGCGGGCGGAAGGCCGGCCGAGGAGCCGCCCCGAGGGCCGGCGGAGAGCCCGGCCGCGATGGACCGAGAGGGGCCGAGAGGCCACGAAGGTCCGACCGACAGCCCGCCCATGAGCCCGGCGATGAGCCCATCCGAGGGACCACCCCAAGACCCGCCACAGAGCCCGGCCGAAGGCCCGGGTGAAGGCCGCCGGAGCACCAGACCTGGACATATCACCCGAATTCGACCATCCCCTACGGAGCTCTCGCCCCCCGCATCCCCTCTTCCCACCGGGCCGCAAAGCCGTCCCTAAGAGAAGATTTGCGTACATATCTCTCACAGGGTGCGGGGCAACCATGACTGTCCAGAAGGCGCAGGTCTCCGTCGTCGTCATCGGGTACGACGACGACGCCCACGTGGCGGACGCCGTCCGCTCGGCGCTCGCGCAGGGGCCGGCCGTCCGTGAGGTGATCGCCGTCGACGACTGTTCGACGGACGGCAGCGGGGAGCTGCTGGAGCGGCTGGCCGAGGCCGAGCCCCGCCTGCGGGTGCTGCGGCGCCGGACCAACAGCGGCGGCTGCGGCACCCCGCGCAACGACGGGATGGACGCCGTGTCCTCGCCGTACCTGATGTTCCTGGACAGCGACGACGTGCTGCCGCCCGGCGCGGTGGACGCGCTGCTGGGCGCCGCCCTGGAGCACGACGCGCCGGTCGCGTCGGGCCTGTGCGTGCGCAGGGAGCTGCCGTCCGGCCGCGAGACCCCCTGGCAGCCCGAGCTGTACGCCCGGCGCACACTGGTGCCGCACCCCGCCCGGCGCGTACGCCTGGCGCACGACACCCTCTGCGTCAACAAGCTCTACCGCACCGCCTTCCTGCGCGACCACGCGATCCGTTTCCCCGAGGGCCGCTTCCCGTACGAGGACTTCGTCTTCGGCGCGCGCGTGCTGGCCGCGGCGCCGCGGATCGCGCTCGTCCCCGACCCGGTGTACGTCTGGCACGTGCGCCGCTCGGCCGCCCGGCTGTCCCTCTCCCTCGACCGCTCCGGCACGGCCAACTGGCGGGCCCGGACGGAGGCGGACCGCCTGTCGTACGACATCCTGCTGGGCGCCGGCGAGAAGCGGCTGGCGCGGGCGACGCGGACGCGTTTCCTCGACCACTCACTGCGGATGTACGCGCGCGAGCTGGACCTGCGCGGCGCGGAGTACCGGCGCGAGTGGTGGGCCCTGACCCGCGCGCACCTGGCCTCCTTCGACGAGGGCGACTTCGCTACGGCGCCCGCGCCCGGCCGGGTCGTCGCCCGGGTGATCCTCGCCGCCGAGGAGCCGCGCGACCTGGCCCGCCTCAAGGAACTCGCGGCCCGCCCGGCCCGGCTGACCCCGCCCTACGCGCGCGCGGACGACGGTACGCCCGTCTGGTCCGCTGAGCTGCCGCAGGTGGAGCTGGACCATCTCCTCGTCCGCCCCGTGCATCTGCTGCCGGCCGCCGTCGACGCGGAACTGCGGCCACGCGCGCGCCGGACGACGCTCCGGCTGCGTCTCCACGAGCTGTACGGGCGGATGGCGGAGGCGGGTCCGCTGAGCGTGCGGGCGGAGTTCACCGCGCGGGAGGACGGACGGGTGGGGTTCACCGGTTCGGCCCCCCTCGCGGCCGAGCCGGACGTCGACGGCTGGACGGCGGAGATCCCGCTGGACCTGTCCGCGCTGGGCGGCGGGACCTGGGACCTGCGGCTGCGGCTGCGCTTCGCGGACGGCGGTCACCGGGACACCACCGCGCACGCCGTCGCGGGCACCGGGCTGCTGCGCCGGAGCATCCTGCCGGACACACGCCACGGCGTGCTCCTCGCACAGCCGTACGCGACGCACGCGGGGGCGCTCGCGCTACGGCTCGCGCCCGGTTGGCGAGGTGTGACCGCAGTGGTGCTGCGTCGCCTCAAGCGCCTGCTTCACTGAGAGCCGACTGATTGCACCTGCATCATCACCATGGCGTCACGCATCGCCATGCCTACGAGGGGACGGTCGTCCATGACCTGGCTGATCACCGGTGGCGCCGGATACATCGGGGCGCACGTGGTGCGCGCGATGCTCGGCGCGGGCGAGGAGACCGTCGTCTACGACGACCTGTCCACGGGGATGGCCGAACGGGTGCCCGACGGCGTGCCGTTGGAGATCGGCTCCACCCTCGACGCGGAACGGCTGGCCCGGGTGGTCCGGGACCGGGGCGTCACCGGCGTCGTCCATCTCGCGGCCAAGAAGCAGGTCGGCGAGTCCGTCCAACTGCCGCTGCACTACTACCGGGAGAACGTCGAGGGCCTGCGCACCCTGCTGTCGGCCGTCACCGACGCCGGCGTCGCCTCCTTCGTCCTCTCCTCCTCGGCCGCCGTGTACGGCATGCCCGACGTGGACCTCGTCACCGAGGAGACGCCGTGCGTGCCGATGAGCCCCTACGGCGAGACCAAGCTGGCCGGCGAGTGGCTGGTCAGGGCCACGGGCCGGGCGACGGGCCTGTCGACGGCCTCCCTGCGCTACTTCAACGTGGCGGGGGCCGCGAGCCCCAGGCTGGCCGACACCGGCGTCCTCAACCTCGTCCCCATGGTCTTCGAGAAGCTGTCCGAGGGCGCCCCGCCGCGGATCTTCGGCACCGACCACCCGACCCCCGACGGGACCTGCGTCCGGGACTACATCCATGTCGTCGACCTCGCCGAGGCCCATGTGGCGACCGCGCGGCGGTTGCGCGAGGCCCCGGGCACCGACCTCACCCTCAACATCGGGCGCGGGGACGGCGTCTCGGTGCGGGAGATGGTCGACCGGATCACCGTGCTCACCGGCCACGACGTGACCCCCGTGGCCGTCGGGCGGCGGCCCGGCGATCCCGCGCGGGTCGTCGCCTCGGCCGACCGGATCGCCGCCGAGCTGGGTTGGAAGGCACGGTACGGCGTCGACGACATGATCACGTCGGCCTGGGCCGGCTGGCAGGTGAACCACCCCACACGGTGAGAAATCCGGGGAGAACCGTGACGGGATCGTCGTACCGTGGGAACTGTCCGGTGTCGTTTGCGCGTGTGTACTGAGGGAAGCGAACAGGCAACCGGCGTACGAGCGCGCGAGGCGTGCGTGAGCACGACGGGCGGCGACGGGCAAGCGACGAAAAGACGTATCCGACAGGGGCGTTACGGGGGTAGCGGCGATGCCGGCATGGGACATCGATCCGATCAACGTGCAGACCACGCTGAGGTCGACCGGTGAGGCGGCGGGCGGCCTGGAGAAGGCCGCCAACTCGCTGGTGTCGAACATGGCGAGCGCGGCCGAGTCGGCCGGAACGGCCGTGCCGGGCGGGCAGTTCAGCGGGCCCATGGTCGGGCCGGTGGCGGCGGGCACCCCACGGGTGCCGGTCGGTCCGGTCGCGGCGGCACTGAGCACGTACCTGCAGGAGCGGCAGCAGAAGCTGGCGTACATGGCGCAGCGGACCATCGACTCCGTGCAGGGCGCTGCCAAGGCGACCAACGCCTATGTGACGGGCGACCTGGACATGGCCGCCGAGCAGCAGGCCAACGCCCTCAAGGCGACGGTGGTCCCGCCGCCGCCCGGTGTCGACGGCAACGGCGGGCAGGGGCCGAAGTGAGCGACGACATCCCCGTCATCCCGGAGGAGGTCCCCGAGTTCACCGGCAACCTGGAGCTGCTCGACCAGAACATCGCGGGCGTGCGGTCGGCCGGCACCTCCCTGAAGGACTCGGGCTCGGCGATCCACACCCGCTTCGGCGGCCTCTCCGCGTACTACAAGGCGCCCGAGGCGGAGGCGCTGTTCGCGACGACCGCTCCGGTGGCGGCCAAGGGCGACGAGTTCGCCACCGAGCTGGAGACGGTGGCCTCGGCGCTGGACACGTACGCCGCCGCCGTCGGCCCGCTGAAGCAGAAGTTCGACCAGCTCCGGCAGGACGCCGTCGCGTTCCGCGCGAAGATCGCGGACGACGACGAGTGGCGCGCCGACGGTGACCTCGTCGAGGAGAACAACAACCGCCGCTCGGACATCAACGCCACGTACGCCGCGTTCCAGGCCGCCGAACGCGACTGCTACAACAAGATCGTCGCGCTGGTGGGCGGCGAGGCGCTCGTCGTCAACGACGGCTCGAACAAAGAGAACATGTACGGCTACCGGGGCGAGGACCTGGACAACGCCGGCGGGCTGCCGTGGGGCGATCCGGTGGAGGAGTCCAACCCCTGGTACTACGTCCACGAGCACGTCTGGGACTTCGCCGTCGGCTTCGTGGTCGACGGGGTGTGGGGCACGATCAAGGGCCTGGGCACGCTGGTCGGTTTCAACGGCTGGGACGCGGCGGGGCAGGCCTGGGTGGGCCTCGGCAAGCTCGCGACCGGCATCGTCATCATGTCCAACCCGGTGACGGCCGCAGCCTTCTGGCTCACGCCCGACGACAAACTGCCCTCCTGGATCCGGGATTCCCGTACGGCCGTCGTGGAGACCGGCAAGGCGCTCATCGCCTACGACGAGTGGGGCAAGAATCCGTCCCGCGCGGCCGGGGCGGTCACCTTCAACGTCCTGACCACGGTCTTCACGGGCGGTGCGGGCGGCGCGGTCGCCGGCGCGGGCAAGGCGGGCGCCATCGCCCGGGCCATCTCCTTCGCGGGCAAGGCCGGCAAGATCGTCGACCCGATGACGTACATCACCAAGGGTGTCGGCGCGACGGCCGTGAAGATCAGCGACGTCATGGCGAGCCTGCGCGGCATCACCGACGGCACGCACATCAAGCTCGGCGAGGGCACCTACCAGATCGCCGATCCGCCGAACATCGCCGACGAACTGCCGTCGGGGCTCACCCCCGAGAACTCCGTCCGCATGGAGACGCCCACGGGCGAGGTCGTCTATCTCGACACCGACACGCTGGTCGTGCACAACGCCGACGGCACGGTCCGGGAGTCCCTGGACGGCGTCAAGCACGAGGGGACGGCGGCCGAGCGGGGCGTCGATGCGGGGTCCCGGCAGCCCGAACTGGTGGGCGCGGGCGCCAAGGTGGGCGACGGCGCCTCCGTGGTCGGGCGCGTCGGCGACGACCTGGGCGGAGCCGGACGGACCGGGGACACCGGCCTGCCGGGCGGGCGGGCGGGCGATCCGCCGGGTGGCCGCGCCGACCAGCTGCCCGGCGGTCGCGCCGACGACCTGGGCCGCGGGCCGTCCGGGAACCACGAGACGCCGACCGGGGGCGGCGGCCCACGCGGCGGAGAGGGCCCGACGGGGAGCGGCCACGGTGAGCGCCCCGTGGGCGGCCACGGCGAGACGCCCGGCGGCGGCCACGGCGAAGGCACCGGCGGCGGGCACGGCGAAGGCCCCGGTGGCGGCGGCCACGGCGCCGGACCCGGCGCGGGAGGCGAGGGACCCGGCGGCGACGGACCCGGCGGTGGGGACGGACCCGGCGGAGGCGGCGGACCCGGCGGCGACGGAGCCGGCCGGCCGGACTTCAGCGAGGGCGACGCGACGCCCACGCCTCCCACCGGCCCCATGCGCCCCGACCAGCAGGCCGACGTCGTGAGCGCGCTCAACAGCGACAAGCTCAAGCTCAAGCCGCAGGACCTGCAGCGCATGCTCACTCAGCTGAACAAGAGCCCCTACGGAGCCGGCATCGCGGAGCACATCACCCGCGGGGACCTCGCGGGCATGCCCGGCTACAAGGACCTCCTGCTCCAGGTCAAGCAGGGCGACATGACGCCCTCGGTGCACATGGCCATGGAGCACGCGGCGGACCTGAGCGCCCGGGGCGCCAAGGACGTGGCGTTCGAGTTCAAGGCGCCGGGCGACAACCTGGACCTGGACGTGCTGGTCAGGGCGGGTGACAGGATCGAGTACGGCGTCCAGCTCAAGGACGTGCAGTCGGCCTCCGGCATCAACTCCGCCGCCAAGAAGATCGCCGCCAAGCAGCTCGCCGGAGAGATCGCCGGCCAGAAGGTCGCCATCCTCGACATCCACGACATGAAGGGCGCGGTCACCGATGACATCCTGAAGGCTGTCGAGAGACACGCCAAAAGGATCAACGCCACCTTCGAACTGCGTTTCCAGGACGGCTCGATCACCATCCCGGCCAACGGCCCGACCTATCCGTGAGGAATTCCGTGTCCCTTCTCATGCGCGCCCCGAAGGAATGTGCGTCGTGGACGTGGGAGCTCGACGAGTTCGCACCCTCGGGCCTGGACTCCGCGCTGTCCGTGGCGGCCCGGATGTGCGCCGTCCTGCGCGAACACGAACTGCTGGTACCCGACAGCCTCGAATGGAACTGGATCGTCTACGGCAGCGGCGGCACCGGGCTCACCACCCGGATGGCGCTCCAGGGCCCCATGGACGACGAGGACGTGCCCCGGCGCATCGAGCACAGCCGCCCCGTCGGCCTCCCCGACGCGGCGGTCGGGAGCGTGCTCGTGCTGGGTTCCGGGACCTGGATCGACGCGACGGGCGAGAAGCGCGGGGAGCACCGGCTGGTCGAGCTCACGGTGGCCCCCGACGCACCCGGCATCTGGGTGGAGCTGGCCCTCCACCACGACGTCTGGGGCCCGTTCGACTTCCGGGGCGAGCCGCATCCCGAGGTGGAGAGGCAGAACGCCCCACGCCTCGCGGCGGCCCTGCGGTCGCTCGACGCCGTCCTGGGCACCCCCGCCGAGCCCGGTGAGCCGACCTACTTCGGCTCCGCCGAGGGCCACGGCGTCAAGGCCCCGGACATCATCGACGGCCGGGGCCCGGACCTGACCGACCTCTTCTGACCAGCGCCCGCACCGCACGCGCACCTACACCTGCACCCGGGCCCCGCGTCGTCGCCGAAGGCCGCACCGACGCGGGGCGCGGGGCGCGGGACCCTCAGCCCCCGCCCGCCTCGAGGGAGCCGATGACGTACTCGGCCTCGTCGTCGATGGCGTTCTCGGCCGGGTCCAGGGTGATCCGCGAGGGGTGGCCGTCGGGGGCGTACTCCGCCTCCGCCGTGTCCGCCCCCTCCTGCCAGGCCTTCTCCAGCCTGTCGATCAGGTCACCGATGCTGGGGACCCGGCCGGGTCCGTCCGCCAGCGCCTTCCTGCCGGCGCTGTCCAGACCGACGGCCCCCGCCACCTCGCCGTCCCGGACCGTCACGCGGAAACGCCCCGTCAGGACCTGCGAGGTCGAGGTGAGCGTGTAGACGTACGAGGCGGGCTCCTGCCACATGACCCTGTGCGCCGCCGTGGTACCGCTCGGCGATGCCCCCTCGGTCGACTTGGGGGAGGCGGTCCCGTCGTCGCAGGCGGCCGTCACCCCCGTCGTTCCCGCGACCAGCGCGGCGGCGAGGAGCACGGAGCGAGCACGGGAGCGTAAGCGTACGAGAGTCACGGCGACCCCATTCCTGAGCGACTGTGACCAAGACGCAGCCCGCGCGGAAAACGTTCAGCCCGGTGCCGCTCCCGCCCGGCCCAGCGCCCTCCTCTACAGAGCCCGCAGCGCCGCGGCCGTGGCCCGCGTCAGGCTCTCCAGATACCCCTTCGGCAGCTTCGGCGACCGTACGACCACCGACCGCCAGTACAGCGGCCCGAACATCACGTCCAGGGCGAGGTCCTCGTCGACGTCCGCCCCGACCTCGCCGCGCGCGACCGCCGCGGCGACGATCCCCGTGGCCACGCCCTGCTGGCCCTCCCGCAGCGCCTTGCGCATCGCCTCCGCGATCTCCGGGTTGCGGGCGGCCTCGGCCTGGAGGTCGGGGATGATCTGGCCGGCGACCGGGTGCCGCAGGGCGCGGGAGGTGACCTCGTAGAGCAGCCGGAGGTCGCCCTCCAGCGAGCCCGTGTCGGGCATCGGCAGGCCCTGGACGGCCACCGCCGAGACGAGGTCGAGGACCAGGTGCAGCTTGGAGCGCCAGCGCCGGTACACCGCCGTCTTGCCGACGCCCGCCCGGCGCGCGATCCCCTCGATGGACATCCGGGCGTAGCCGACGGCCGCCAGTTCCTCGAAGACCGCGGCCCGGATCGCCTCGGTCACGTCCTCCCGGAGCACGGCCGCCCCGGCGGGGGCCCGGCGGCGCGGCCGTGGCGGCGGCTGCGCTGCGGAGGGGCCGGCGTTGGTCGTCATGCCCCCAGCATAGGGCGCCACGACGAAACGGTTGCGTTCCGACGTCGAATCGGCTTACTCTCGCGTGACGACGATACGGTCCCGTCCCGACGTAAGAGCCGGGCAAGGACGGCGTGAGAACCCCGAGCGCCGGCGCCCGAGTACGCGGACGCCCCCCACTAGCGAAAGCAGCGGATGTGAGCCAGGTCCTCCACACACCGCCACCTCCCCCGGCGGCCCACCCCCCGGCCGCCCCGGCCGACCGGGGCACCCCCGCCGAGACCCCCGCCCAGCTCGCCGAGCGGTACGGGCTCAGCGTCAGCGGCGCCCGCCCCTCCCTCGGTACGTACGTACGGCAGCTGTGGGCCAGACGGCACTTCATCACCGCCTTCGCCACGGCGAAGCTGACCGCGCAGTACAGCCAGGCGAAGCTCGGCCAGATCTGGCAGGTCGCGAATCCGCTGCTCAACGCGGCGGTCTACTACCTGATCTTCGGCTTGCTGATGGGCACCAAGAAGGGCGTGCCGGACTACGTCCCGTTCCTGGTGACGGGCGTGTTCGTGTGGACCTTCACCCAGAGCTCGATCATGGCGGGCACCCGCGCCATCTCCGGCAGCCTGGGCCTCGTCCGGGCGCTGCACTTCCCCCGGGCCTCGCTGCCCCTGTCGTACTGCCTGCAGCAGCTGCAGCAGCTGCTGTTCTCGATGGCCGCGCTGGTCGTGATCCTGCTGGCCTTCGGGGTGCCGGTGGCCGTGTCGTGGCTGCTGGTCGTGCCCGCGCTGGCGCTCCAGTTCGTGTTCAACGCCGGCATCGCGATGGTGATGGCGCGGATCGGCGCCAAGACCCCCGACATCTCGCAGCTGATGCCGTTCGTCCTGCGCACCTGGATGTACACGTCGGGCGTGATGTTCAGCATCGACCGCATCCTCGACAACCGGGACGTCCCGGCCTTCGTGCACCTGCTGCTGGAGTGCAACCCGGCCGCCGTCTACATCGACCTGATGCGGTTCGCGCTGATCGACAGCTTCCACGCGAGCCAGCTCCCGCCGCACGTCTGGGCGATCGCCGCGGGCTGGGCGCTCCTCGCGGGCGTCGGCGGGTTCATCTACTTCTGGAAGGCTGAGGAGACGTACGGCCGTGGCTGACACGATCACCCCCACCGTCACCGTGCCGGACGCACGGCACGAGACCGTTCCGGTCACCGCCCCCGAACTCGTCCCCACCGTCGTCGTCGACGGCGTCGACATCGTCTACCGCGTCAACGGCACCGGTGCCGGGCGCGGCACCGCCACCGCCGCGCTCAACCGCATCCTGCGGCGCAAGAAGTCCGAGAAGGCGGCCGGTGTCCGCACCGTGCACGCCGTGCGGAACGTGTCGTTCACCGCGTACCGGGGTGAGGCCATCGGGCTCATCGGCACCAACGGCTCCGGCAAGTCGACCCTCCTCAAGGCCGTCGCCGGGCTGCTCCCCGTGGAGAACGGCCGCATCTACACCGACGGCCAGCCCTCCCTGCTCGGCGTCAACGCGGCCCTGATGAACGACCTGACGGGCGAGCGGAACGTCCACCTCGGCGGGCTCGCCATGGGCATGTCCCGCGAGCAGGTGAAGGAGCGGTACGAGGAGATCGTCGACTTCTCGGGCATCAACGAGAAGGGGGACTTCATCACCCTCCCCATGCGCACGTACTCCTCCGGTATGGCGGCCCGGCTGCGGTTCTCCATCGCCGCCGCCAAGGACCACGACGTCCTGCTCATCGACGAGGCCCTGGCCACCGGCGACCGCTCCTTCCAGAAGCGCTCCGAGGCCCGGATCCGCGAGCTGCGCAAGCACGCGGGCACGGTCTTCCTCGTCAGCCACAACAACAAGTCGATCCGGGACACGTGCGACCGGGTGCTGTGGCTGGAGCGCGGTGAACTCCGCCTGGACGGGCCGACGGACGAGGTGCTGAAGGAGTACGAGAGGTTCACCGGCGGCAAGAAGTAGGCCCCGACGCCGTCCTCACCTCTCCAGGAAGGTGAACAGCGCCTCCCACCGGTCCACGATCTCCTGCGGTGCGTACCGCCGGATGTTCCTTCTCGCCGCGTCGCCCATCCGGTCCCGCAGGCTCTTGTCGGTCATCAACAGGTCCAGCTTGCGGGCCAGTTCACCGGTGTTGCCGGGGGCGGCGAGGAGGCCGTCCTCGCCGTCGCGGACGATCTCGTGGACGCCGGGGGCGCAGTCGAAGGCGACGCAGGGCACACCCATCGCCATGGCCTCCATCAGCGCGAGGGGGAAGCCCTCGCCCCGGGAGGACAGCGCGAAGACCGAGCCGGCGCACAGGGCGCCGGGCACGTCGTCCGTACGGCCCCTCCAGGACACCGAGCCGTCGAGGCCGAGGGCCGTGCACTGCTTGCGCAGCAGTTCCTCGTCCTCGCCGGAGCCGTACACGAGCAAGGTCCAGTCGGGGTGGCGGGGCGCCACCTCGGCCCAGGTGTCGAGGAGCATGTCGACACCCTTCTCGTCGCTGAGCCGGCCGATGCTGACCACGGCCTTCCCGGTGCGCGGCGAGGGCGTCTCCGGCAGCCAGGGCACGGCGTTGGGCAGGTACGAGGCGTTGTTGAGGCCCTCGCCGATCCACAGGTCGGCGTCCTCGCGGGTGAGGACGAGCATCCGGTCGACGTCGCGGTAGTGGGTGAGCACCCGCCGGAAGCGCGAGGAGCGCCGCGAGGCCTCGAAGGACTCGTGGCTCATGCCGATGACGGTCAGACCGCTGGTGTCGGCGAGCCGGACCCACTCCATCGCCCAGACCTGGGTCACGACGACCACCCCGCCGGGCCGCGCGGCCCGGAAGAGGCGCGTGAGCACGGCCGCCCTGTCCCGTCTGCTCACGTCCCGGGCCCGGCCGGGCGCCGGCGGCTGCCCGTCGTACAGCCTGGTGGTGGGGTACGGGAGTGCGCCGAGGTCGTGCGGGTCCTCGGGGGTGGTGATCCCGATGACGTGCACCCGGTGTCCGCGCCCGGTGAGCAGGCGGGCCAGGTGGTGGGACCAGCTGGTCACCCCGCCCGTCTCGTCCACGCTGTTGGACACCAGGAAGACGTCCCGCGCCCCGGCCACCCGTGTCCCCTCCGGCCCGGTCACCCGCGCCTCCACTCGGAGAAGAACTGGTCGACGACGCTCCGGGCCGCCGTCCCCCGGTCGTACTCGCCGAAGTCGGCCGTGAACCGCTCGCGCGCGGCGGCGTACTTGAGCGTCAGGTCCTCCAGCGGCATCGACCGCAGGACGGCGTGCAGTTCCTCCTCCGTCCGCACGACCGGGCCCGGCGCCCGTTCCAGCAGGTCGAAGTAGGTGCCCCGGCCCTCGTGCACGTACTCCTCGTAGTCGTGAGCGAAGAACAGCATCGGGCGGTCGAGCAGGGCGTAGTCGAACATCACCGACGAGTAGTCCGTGATCAGCGCGTCCGCGAGGGCGAGGAGGGGGGTCACGTCGTGGTGGGCCGAGACGTCGACCACCCGGCCCCGGACCGACGGGGGGAGCACGACATGGTTGAGGTAGTGGGCGCGGACGAGGAGGACGTACTCGTCTCCGAACGTCTCGGCGAAGCGCTCCACGTCGAAGGGGAGGACGAACCGGCGCTGCCCCTGGTGACGGAAGGTGGGGGCGTAGAGGAGGATCTTCCGGTCCGCCGGGATGCCCAACTCGGCTGCCAGGGCCGGGCGTTCGGAAGGCGGGCGGGTCCCCCGGGCGCGCACGAGAGCGTCGTTGCGCGGATAGCCCACCCGCAGCAGCACCTTCTCCCGCAGCCGGAAGGCCTTCGCCAGGGTGCGCACGTCGTGCTCGGAGCGGATCAGGAAGTGGTCGAAGCGGTCGAGGGTGCGCTGCTGTTCGGCCTGTTCGGCACGGGACTTGAGCTTCCAGCCGGGCTCGTCGAAGCCCATGCGTTTGAGCGCGGAGCCGTGCCAGGTCTGGAGGTAGGTCGTGCCGGGGCGCTTGGCCAGCTTCAGCGGGAAGCTCTGGTTGTCGATCCAGAACCCGGCACGGGCCAGCGCCCGCAGGTACGGCAGCGACCAGCGCCGGACGAGGGTGGCGTCGGCCGGGAACCCCTCGGGGCGGCCCGTGTACGACCACACCGCCTCGAAGTCGAGACCCTGGCGGCGCATCTCCTCGTAGATCGCCCGGGGGCTGTCGCTGTACTGCCGGCCGAGGTGGCTCTCGAAGACCACCAGGCGCCGGCGCATCGGCAGACGCCGGAACACCTCCTCGTAGAGGCGGAGCTTGGTGTCTCCGGAGGTGGCTCTCGCGCGCAGCGTCTTCGCCCCGCGGTAGCCGGACTTGGCGAGCCGGCCGGGTGTGCCCCGCAGCCCTCGGGTGACGAGGGCGTGCGCCTTCTTGTCGGGGACGAGCCGGAAGGCGAGGTGGCCGCGGGCGGAGACGTGCGGCTCGATCCGGTCGGCGACCAGCCGGGTGAGGCGGGGGCGGACCGGCAGTGCACCGGCGACGAGGCCCGGTTCGGCGGCGCTGAGCCGGCTGGTGGTGCGCTCGCCGTCGACGTCCAGGTGCAGGCGTACGTCCCAGACGGCGTCCACGATGCCGAGGGGCCGCAGCGTCCTCGCGATGTCGACGGCGGCCTCCCAGGTGAGGTACGGGCCGTCGTGCCGGACGGCCGTCACCGGCACCCGGAAGGTCCGGAAGCGCACACCGGGGCGGCGGGCGTAGAACTCCAGCCCGGCGGTGAGCCGGGCGCCGGGCGGGACGACGCCGAGGGGGTTCGTGACGCGTCCGGCCAGGCGGATGCCGCCCCCGCCCGCCGCGTCCCGCTCGTACCGCGTCAGCTCGTTGCGCAGGAACAGCCTGCCGACCGGGCGGGAGTGGTACCCGAGTTCGGTGACGTCCAGGATCCGGCGCGCGAACTCCCCCTCCTCCCCCGGGGCGTCCAGGTGCTCGGCACACCAGTAGACGCGCCCGTCGCGCTCGACGAGCGGCGCGGAGACCTTGTCGCGGTTGGTGAGCGTGTCCACGGCGGGCAGCAGGTTGTCCCAGTCGCCCTGCCGCAGGAGGTAGGCGCAGACGGCGTGCACGGGCTCGACCGCGTCGTACGCGGCCGGGTCGACCGACATCAGATAGGCACGGGCCAGCCGGGCGAACTCCGCACGGTAGGCCGCGTCACGGAAGGGCAGGTCCCGCAGGTGCAGCACCAGGTCGTGCTTGAGGAACTTGACGTCCTTGTGGAACTTCAGTTCCCCAAGACCCCGGTCGGCGAGGAGCCGGTCCACCCTGCGGTGGATCTCCATGCGGTGCGCGAAGTTGGCGATCTCGGCCCGCCGGTTGCTGATCGAGGCCACGGCCGCCCCCGGCGTCTGGACGACGTTCCAGTCGTAGACCCGGTTGGGGATCAGGGTGATCCGGCGGGCGGCCGCGTACGCCTGGGCGGAGAAGAAGAGGTCCTCGTAGTGGATGCCGACGGGGAACAGCAGGCCGCCCTCGACCAGGAAGTCCCGGCGGTAGCACTTGTTGGTGGACAGGGTGTCGTAGACCAGCAGGTCGGGCAGCTCGGCGACCGAGTCGAGGGTACGGGTGCGGGCGTACAGCCACGGGTACCACTTGACCTCCTTGCGGGCGCGTGTGTCCACGTGGACGCGCACGCAGAGGCCGGAGACGATGTCGGCACCGGTGGTCTCGGCGGCCTCCAGCAGGTTCCGGCAGGCGTCGCGCTCCAGGACGTCGTCGCTGTCGAGGAAGACGACGTACGCGCCGCGGGCCTCCCGGACGCCCGCGTTGCGGGGCGCGCCGCAGCCTCCGCTGTTCTCGGGCAGCCGGTAGGCGCGCACGCGGCCCGGGTGCTCGGCGGCGAGGCGGGCGGCCACCTCGTAGGAGGCGTCCGTGCTGTGGTCGTCGACGATCACGACCTCGACGCTCCGCAGCGTCTGCCCGAGCACCGAGCGGACGGCCGTGGGCAGCCTGGCAGCGTCGTTGTAGACGATCACGACGACGGACACCGCGGGTCGCTGGTCCACGTCCGCGCTCACCCCACTCATCCCTTTTTCGACCGGTTCTCCTCCCCTCTATAGACCGTGGCGCGGCGGGGGGCCACTCGGGCGGACGCCTCTGCCGGTGCGTGGGGTGCCGCGAGTTGCCTCATCCGCCACCGCCACGGCCGTGCCGCGATACGCTCCGCAGAGAGGCTGAGCGGAGGGGGCGGTCGATGCGCGGGGTGGTGCCTGAGCCGCTACGGGTGGAGGATCCGCGGGAGATAGCCGGGTATCCGCTGTACGCCCGGATCGGTGAGGGCGGGATGGGCACCGTCTATCTCTCCCGCAGCCGGGGCGGCCAGCCGGTCGCGCTGAAACTGGTCCGTCCGGAGTACGCCGGCAGCCCCGCCTTCCGTGAGCGGTTCGCACGCGAAGTGGCCGCCGGGCGCCGCGTCTCCGGCTACCACCTGGTGCCGATCGTCGACCACGACGCCGGGGCGGAGCGGCCGTGGCTCGCCACCCACTACGTGCCGGGTGTCCCCCTCGACCAGGTCCTGGAGACCCACGGTCCGCTCCCCGTGCCCACGGTCCTGCAGCTGCTGGCCTGCGCCGCGTACGCGCTGGACGCCGTGCACACCGCCGGGGTGATCCACCGTGACGTCAAGCCCGCGAACCTGCTGCTCGCGGCGGACGGGCCCTGGCTGCTCGACTTCGGCATCGCGCGGGCGGCGGGCGCGGCCACCCTCACCACCGCCGGACGCCTCATCGGCACCCCGCACTACATGTCCCCCGAGCACGCCCTCGGCCGCCGGGTGACCTCCGCGTCGGACGTCTTCGCGCTCGGCCTGATCGCCGCGGTCGCCGCCACCGGCGCCCACCCGTACGGCCGGGGCAATCCGCTGGCCATCGCGACCCGTATCGCCGCCACCGACGTAACCCCGCCCGCCCTGGACGGCATCGGCCGGCCGCTCCTCGACATCGTGCGCCGCTGCCTCACCGCCGACCCGGCGTCCCGCCCCTCCGCCGCCGCCCTGGCCGAGCACTGCGCGGGAGCGGCCCGCCGGGATGTGCGCGACTTCACCGGCTGGCTCCCGGCCCCGGTCGCCACGTCGGTGACCCTCATCGAGACGGCCTTCCGCACACTGTCGCTGACGGAGGCCCCGACGACCCCGGCCCCCCGTCCCCTCCTCTCGGAGGCCCCGACGGCCCGCCCCCTGCCGGCGACGGCCCCGATCACGGTCCGGGACGAGGAGTGGCGCCACCGGGTCCGCCGGGATCCGTAGGGCCGTCGGCGGGCACGCGGGGAGAAGCGCGGGGTGCAGCCCCGGCTTCTCAGGGGCGGGGAACTGCGCGACAAGCCCCCACCGGACCCGCACCCGCCCACGCGCCGGACCACCCCGCCCCTACCGCGCACCCCGGCCTCCGATCCCCGGGAACCACAACACCACCCCAAGTGTCATAAGTGCCGTATAAGCTTCGGACCGCTTCAAGTGCCCAGGCATGGCACAGGAGTTCGGCACCGCACCGGGGGAGGCTCCCATCAGCAGCAGCACTGGCGACATCCTGAGCCCGTTGGGGCCGCAGGACCCGAGAGAGACCGCCGGCTACCACCTGCACGCCCGGATCGGCGAGGGCGGCATGGGCACGGTCTATCTGTCGCACACCCGCGGCGGCCAGCCCGTCGCCCTGAAGGTCATCCGCCGCGAGTACGGCCAGGACGCCGACTTCCGCCGCCGCTTCGAGCAGGAGGTCCAGGCGGCCCGGCGCGTACAGGGCTACCACATCGTCCCGGTGGTCGACCACGACACCACCGGCGAACTCCCCTGGCTGGCCTCGGCGTTCATCGCGGGCATCTCCCTGCACGACGCCCTGGTCGGCTTCGGTCCGCTGCCCCTGCCCGCCGTGTTCCAGCTCGTCGGCTGCGCGGCCCGTGCCCTGACCTCCATCCACGCGGCCGGCGTCATCCACCGCGACCTCAAGCCCAGCAACATCCTGCTGGGCTCCCAGGGCCCGTACGTCATCGACTTCGGTATCGCCCGCGCCGCCGACGCCACCCATCTGACCCAGTCCGGCGGTCTGATCGGCACCCCGCAGTACATGTCCCCGGAGCACGCCCTCGGCGAGCAGGTCACCCCGGCCACCGACGTCTTCTCGCTCGGCCTGATCGCCGCCGTCGCGGCCACCGGCCGCCACCCGTACGGCGACGGCGGTGCCATCACCATCGCCGCGCAGATCGCCAACACCGCCCAGCGGCCCCCGAGGCTCGACGGGTACGACGAGCGGCTGCGCCCCCTGCTGGAGCACTGCCTGACCGCCGACCCGGCCGCGCGCGCCGGCACCGAGGAACTGGCCGCCCTGTGCCAGGAGTCGGCGGGCCGCGGCCTCAGCGACTTCACCGGCTGGCTCCCGGCCCCCCTCGCGGCTGAGATCACCCGCCGCGAACAGTCCGCCCAGGCACCGCCCGAACCGACGGCGCCCCAGATGCCCGCCGCACCCCCGGCCGCCCCGCCGACAGCGGCCCCGGCGGCACAGGACACCACCCAGGGCGTGCCCCAGCCGGGCCCGGCCACCGGCTTCGGCCCGCCGTCCCAGACCCCGGCCCCGGGCTACGGCTACCCGCCCCCGGCGACGGACACCTACAACCTCACCCCGCAGCCCCAGACCGGCCAGGCCCCCGCCCCGGCCCCCGCGCCGCCCAGGAAAAGCCGCCGAGGGGTGAAGGCGGCCCTCGTCGCCCTGGCCCTCGTCCTCGTGGCCGGCTCGGGCGCGGCAGCCGCCGTCTACGTGCTGGGCGGGAAGGACAAGGGCGGCACCGACGCGAGCGGCACGAAGGACGGCGGCACGAGCGAGGGCACGGGCGGGGACAAGGGCTCCTCGCCCCCCACCCCCGCTCCCACCGACGACGGCGGAAGCGGCGACGGACAGGACGTCACCAAACCCACCGGGTCCGCCACGGTACCCGCGGGCACCAAGTTCACCCTGGCCTTCGAGGACCAGTCCTTCGTCCTGCGCACTCCCGCCGAGAACTACACCTACATCGACCTGGACCAGCCGAGCATCGACATCAAGGCCGAGATGCGGGACGAGGCACGGGAGATGTCGATCCAGAACGGCCAGTGGAACTTCGAGACCACGATGGGCAAGAGCGGGGGCCCCACGCTCGACGAGTGCCGCACGGGCGCGGACACCGACGTCCTGCCTTCCCTCGTGGGCCCCGACGACTTCGGCAAGGACGGGATCATCCCCGAGGGCTCCCTCCTCTGCACGGTCACCAAGGACGGCAACCTCGCCATGTACGAGATCACCAAGCTGACCCCGGGTGAGTACAGCTGGGAGGTACCGAGCGTCGAGGGCAAGCTGACGCTCTGGAAGAAGAGCGGCGCGTAGCCCGGCCCACGCGGACGAACGGGGGCGCCCCACAGCCGTGGGGCGCCCCCGTCGCCGTACCGCCGTACCGCCTACGAGTGCGAGCGCAGCAGCGTCCTCATCGTCCGCATCGCCACCGACAGGTTGGCGAGGTCGAACGCGTCGGAGGTCTGGATCTCCTCCAGGGTCGTCCGCGCCCGGCCCAGCAGCGCCGCGTTCTTCTGCTCCCACACCTTGAAGCGCTGCTCGGGCGTGGAGGAGCCGTTGCCGGCGGAGAGGACCTCGGCGGTGAGGGACGCGTGCGCCGCGTACAGGTCCTCGCGGATCGCCGCGCGGGCCATGGACTGCCAGCGGTCGGCGCGCGGCAGCTCGATGATGCGGTCCATCAGCTGGGTGATGCTCAGCCGGTCGGCGAGGTCGTAGTACACCTCGGCGACCTCCATCGGCGTCCGGCCGACCCGGTCCGCGACGGCGACGATGTCGAGCGTGGGGAAGGCGGAGGAGAAGCCCGCGACCCGCGTGGCCAGCTCCTCCGGGACCCCGGCGCCCGTCAGCTCGTCGTGGATCTCCTGGTACCACTCCAGGTCCGCGCCGCGCAGCAGCTTGGGCAGCTCGCTCCAGACCAGGTGGACGCCCTCGGAGAAGAACGCGATGGTCTCGCTGAGCTGCAGAGGCTGCGGCCGGTTGTTGAGCAGCCAGCGCGTGCCGCGCTCGACGAGGCGGCGGGAGTGCAGGCGGATCCGGGTCTGGACGGCCGCGTCGACCTTGTTGTCCAGGCCCTCGACGGCGTCCCACACCGCGCCCGACCCGAAGATCGCGCGGGACGCGGTCTGCGCCCGGACGATCTCCTCCAGCGAGGCCCCGGTCTCCTCCCGCAGCCGGTGCAGGAAGCTCGTACCGCCCGTGTTGACCGTGTCGTTGACCAGCAGGGTCGTGATGATCTCGCGGCTCAGCGGGTGGCTGTCGATGTGCTCGGGGAACCGCTCGCCCAGCGCGGCCGGGAAGTACGCGTGCAGCAGCTTGCGCAGGTAGGCGTCGTCGGGCAGCTCGGTGTGCAGCAGCTCCTCGGCGACGGTGATCTTCGTGTAGGCGAGCAGGACGGCCGTCTCGGGGCCGGTGAGGCCCTGCCCCGTGTTGAGGCGCTCGCGGATCTGCCGGTCGGTGGGCAGGAATTCGAGCGCCCGGTCGAGGTGGCCCTCCCTGGCCAGGTGGCGCATGAAGCGCTGCTGGGCGTGGAGCATGTCCGGGGACTGGGCGAGGGCGTTGGCGATCGCCGTGTTCTGCGCGTAGTTGTTGCGCAGGACGAGACGGCCGACCTCGTCGGTCATCTCGGCGAGCAGCTTGTTGCGCTGCTTGACCGTCATGTCGCCCTCGGCGACCAGGCCGTTGAGCAGGATCTTGATGTTCACCTCGTGGTCGGAGGTGTCCACGCCCGCGCTGTTGTCGATGGCGTCGGTGTTGACCCGCCCGCCGGTCTGGGCGAACTCGATCCGGCCCAGCTGGGTCAGACCGAGGTTGCCGCCCTCACCGACGACCTGGACCCGCAGGTCCCGTCCGTCGACCCGGATGGCGTCGTTGGCCTTGTCGCCGACGTCGGCGTGCGACTCCGTCGACGCCTTCACGTAGGTGCCGATGCCGCCGTTCCACAGCAGGTCGACCGGGGCCTTGAGGATCGCCTTCATCAGGTCGGCCGGGGTCATCTTGGCGACCTTGTCCTCGATGCCGAGGACGTCCCGGATGTGGGCGTTGATCGGGATCGCCTTGGCGGTGCGCGGGAAGACGCCGCCGCCGGTGGAGATCAGGTCGGTGTCGTAGTCGGCCCAGCTGGAACGGGGCAGTTCGAAGACGCGGCGGCGCTCGGCGTAGGAGGTGGCCGCGTCGGGGCTGGGGTCGATGAAGATGTGCCGGTGGTCGAAGGCGGCGACGAGCCGGATGTGCTCGCTGAGCAGCATGCCGTTGCCGAACACGTCACCGGACATGTCACCGATGCCGACGACCGTGAAGTCCTCGGACTGCGTGTCGACGCCCACGTCCCGGAAGTGCCGCTTGACCGACTCCCAGGCACCGCGGGCGGTGATGCCCATGCCCTTGTGGTCGTAGCCGGCCGAGCCGCCGGAGGCGAAGGCGTCCCCGAGCCAGAAGTTGTAGCTCTCGGCCACCTCGTTGGCGATGTCGGAGAAGGTCGCCGTGCCCTTGTCGGCGGCGACGACCAGGTAGGTGTCGTCCTCGTCGTGCCGTACGACGTCGGCGGGCGGCGTGACCTCGCCCGCGACCATGTTGTCGGTGATGTCGAGCAGCGCGGAGATGAAGGTCTTGTAGCTCCGGATGCCCTCGGCCAGCCACGCGTCGCGGTCCACCGACGGGTCCGGGAGCTGCTTGGCGACGAAGCCGCCCTTGGCGCCGACGGGCACGATGACGGTGTTCTTGACCATCTGCGCCTTGACCAGGCCCAGGATCTCGGTGCGGAAGTCCTCCCGCCGGTCCGACCAGCGCAGCCCGCCGCGGGCGACCTTCCCGAACCTGAGGTGCACGCCCTCGACGCGCGGCGAGTACACCCAGATCTCGTACGCCGGGCGGGGCGCCGGCAGGTCGGGGATGGCCTGCGGGTCGAACTTCATGGAGACGTAGTCGTGCGGGCGGCCGCCGGCCGCCTCCTGGAAGAAGTTCGTGCGCAGCGTCGCCTTGATGACGGTCAGGAAGGACCGCAGGATGCGGTCCTCGTCGAGGCTGGCCACCTGGTCGAGCGCCGCGTCGACCTCTTCGAGGAGCGCGTCGACGATCTCCCGCCCGGCGCGCTGCCGGTCCGGTGACATCCGCGCCTCGAACAGCGACACGAGCAACCGGGTGGTGTGGACGTTGTTGCGGAGGGTGTCCTCCATGTAGTCCTGGCTGAAGGTGGATCCGGCCTGCCGCAGGTACTTGGCGTACGCGCGCAGCACCATGGCCTGCCGCCAGGTGAGGCCGGCGCTCAGTACGAGCGCGTTGAACCCGTCGTTCTCGGCCTGCCCGGTCCAGGTGGCGGCGAAGGCCTCCTGCACCCGCTCCCGGGCGTCGTCCCCGGCGTAGTCCGCGCTGCCGGTCTGCTGCCTCGGCATCCGCAGCCCGAAGTCGTAGATCCACGCGGTCGTCCGGTCCGCGCAGCGCAGCTCGTAGGGCCGCTCGTCGATGACCTCGACGCCGATGCGGCTGAGGACGGGCAGGACCGCGGAGAGCGAGACCGAGCCGCCCTTGCGGTAGATCTTGAACCGGCGTTCGTCGGGCGCGGCACCCACCGGCTCGTACAGGCTCAGCTCGAAGTCCTCGTCCTGGTCGAGCGCTTCGAGGCGGACGAGGTCCGCGACGGCCGAGCGGGGGTTGTGGTCGGCCTTGTACCCCTCGGGGATCGCGTTGCCGTACTTGCGCAGCATCTCGGCGGCACGCTCCTCGCCGACCTCGGCGTTGAGCGCCTCGGCGAACCCGTCCGACCAGGACCGGGCGGCCTCGACGAGCTTGGCCTCCAGGCGTTCCTTGTCGGCGTCGCTGAGGTGCGGCAGTTCAGTGCCGGGCTGGACACGGACCACGAAGTGCAGCCGGGAGAGGATCGACTCGGTGTTCCAGGCGGTGAAGTCGACGCTGATACCGCCCAGTTCCTCCTTCAGGATGTCGATGATCCTGAGGCGTACGCCGGTGGTGTAGCGGTCGCGCGGGAGGTAGACGAGGGCGGAGTAGTAGCGCCCGTACTCGTCCTGGCGGAGGTAGAGCCGCAGCCGCCGGCGCTCCTGGAGATAGAGCACGGAGGTGACGATGGACCGCAGCTCGTCGGCCGAGGTCTGGAACAGCTCGTCGCGCGGGTAGGTCTCCAGGATCTGCAGGAGGTCGCGTCCGTCGTGGCTGTTGGGCGAGAACCCGGCTCCCCGCAGGACGTCCTCGACCTTGCGGCGGACGACGGGCACCCGACGCACGGACTCGGTGTAGGCGGCCGAGGAGAACAGGCCGAGGAAGCGCCGCTCGCCGATCACGTTGCCCTCGGCGTCGAACTTCTTCACGCCCACGTAGTCGAGGTAGGACGGGCGGTGGACGGTGGCCCGGCTGTTGGCCTTCGTCAGGACGAGGAGCCTGTGCTCACGGGCCTTGGCGCGGGCGTCGGCGGGCAGCCGCTCGAAGGAGGGGCTGACGGGGTGCTGGTCGTCCCCCGAGTGGTGCGGGTCGGAGCGCAGGATGCCGAGGCCGGTCCCGGCGACGGCGGCGAGGGAGTCGTCCTCGCGCAGCTCGTACTCCCGGAACCCCAGGAAGGTGAAGTGGTCGTCGGCGAGCCAGCGCAGCAGCTCGCGGGCCTCCTCCACCTCCTGTTCGCGCAGGTCGTCGGCGGTGGGCTCGGCGGTCAGCCCGTCGGCGATCCGGACCGCCGCGTCCCGCATCTTCTCCCAGTCCTCGACGGCCTCGCGGACGTCGGACAGGACGCGCAGCAGATCGTTGTTGATCTGCTTGAGGTCCGCCCGGTCGGTCTCGCGGTCGATCTCGACGTGGATCCAGGACTCGATGTGCGCGTCGTGCGGCAGGGTCTCCCCTGCAGCCACCGCGGCGGCGGCCGCGGCGACGGCGGACGGCTCGGTGATCAGCTCGACGAGCCTGCCGGTGACGTCCCGCCGTACGACGACCTGGGGGTGGATGACGACATGGATGCCGCGCCCCTGCCGTGACAGCTCGTTGGTCACGGAGTCGACAAGGAAGGGCATGTCGTCGGTGACGACCTCGACGACGGAGTGGCTGCACGTCCAGCCGTTCTCCTCGACGGTCGGGGTGTGCACCCGTACGTTGGCCGTGCCCTGGGGGCGGTTCTCGGCCAGCCGATAGTGGGAGTGGGCGGCTCCGAAGACGTCGACCGGGTCACGGCCGCTCAGGTCCTCCGGGGCGGTGTGCAGGTAGTAGCGCTGGAGGAACGCGAGCACGGTCTCGTGGTCCGGGATGCCGGACTTGCTCTCGCTCGTCGTCCCAGTCGGTAGATACCCCCCGACCGGGCTGTTCTCAGCTACCCGGGCGGCCCGTTCGAGCAGCTCGGCCTTGGCTTCGTCCAGCTTGGTCTGCATTGTCCTCTGGCTCCTGTCGCGCGCCGTTGCGTGACGTAGAAGGAAGTACGAACTCGTGCCCTCCGACGCGCCACCACGACACGGGGTGTCCGGTCTGGTTCGACGCTATGCCGCAGGGCGAGACGAGCGGGGGGTAATCAGCCATTCTCGGCACCCGACGGGGATGTGACGCTGCTCTCGGCGCCGTGCCGTCCGTGGATGTTCCCGGCGTCCCGGGAGCCCTGGTGGCTCCCTCCCGCCCGCGAGGACCAGCGACCGCCGCCCGGACACGGATGTCGTCCGTGCTCACCGGGCGCAGGGCAGGGACGACGGCGTCCCCGCGAACTATCGCGCTGATCACGCCACAAGGCTATCCCTCCGGACGGGGGGCGCGTCATGAGCCGTATGTGTACAAAACAGGGGGTGGAACTTTGACGTTCTGCACAGTACCCCTCGCGCACTTTTGAGCTTACCTCCGCGCAACCGAGCTTATACGCGGCTTCGCCGGGCCCGGGAATCCACCCACCCCCTTGGCAGATCCTCACCCCGGATGCACGTTGCCCAGGAGGCCATAGCCTGACGAAGGAAGCCCTGCGGTACCGAGGGGAGCCCACCATGACCGCCAAGATCCTGATCGTGACCGGCGACGCGGCGGAGTCGCTGGAGGTCCTGTACCCCTACCAGCGCCTCCGCGAGGAGGGGTACGAGGTCCACATCGCGGCCCCCAGCCGCAAGAAGCTCCGGTTCGTCGTCCACGACTTCGAGCCGGGCTACGACACCTACACCGAGAAGCCCGGCTACTCCTGGCCCGCCGACCTGGCCTTCTCCGAGGTCGACCCCGGTGAGTACGTCGCGGTCGTCGTCCCGGGCGGCCGGGCCCCGGAGTACCTGCGCAACGATCCCGAGCTGCGCAAGATCCTCAAGTCCTTCTTCGACACCGACAAGCCGGTGGCCCAGATCTGCCACGGCCCGCTGCTGACCGCCGCCGTGGACGCGCTGTCGGGCCGCCGCGTCACCGCGTACCCCGCCCTCGAACTCGACATGCAGGCCGCCGGCGCCGCCTTCCAGGACGCCGAGACCGTCGTCGACGGCACCCTCGTCTCCGCCCGCGCCTGGCCGGACCACTCCGGCTGGATGCGCGAGTTCCTCACGGTGCTGCGGGCGAAGGCGCCGGTGACGTAGCCGGGGGCGCCTCGGAAGCACGGATCGCGAGAGCCGGGTTACGCGGCGAGCCGCTCGGCCTCGGCGACGGCCTCCTCCAGGGTGTCCACGACGGGCACCCCGACCCACTCCAGGCTGGCCCTGCTGTGGGAGCCGCCGGTGTAGAGCACGGCCTGCGCCCCCACGTGCCGGGCGGCGACGGCGTCGTCGGCGGCGTCCCCGATCACCACGGTCCGTCGCGGTTCCACGCCCACGAGGCGGCGCAGATGCCGGACCATGTGCTCGGCCTTGCTGCCCCCGGAGGGGCCGGTGCGTCCGTCGACCCGGACGAAGTGCGGCTCGATCCCGAAGCCCCGGACCAGCGGGACCAGTTCCTCGTGCACGTACATGCTGAGGATCGACTGGCTGCGGCCGCCCGAGAGCCACTGCGTCAGAAGCCCCGGCACACCGTCGGTCAGCCCGCAGGCGACCCGGTGCTCGGCGTAGTACCGGTGGAAGACCACGTCCATGGCCTCCCACTCCTCGTCCGAGGGCAGTCGCCCGATCAGCCGCTCGTAGAACTTGGGCACCGGTACGCAGTACAGCTCCCGGTACCGCTCCAGCGTGATCGGCTCGATCCCCAGCTCCGCGAACGCGGCGTTCGTCGCCCCGATGATCGCCTCGTTGTCGTTCAACAAGGTCCCGTTCCAGTCCCAGACGATATGCGCCCCGGCTCCGTTCATCCCCATACCCAGAACGTACCCTTCACCACCGACACCGCATTCCCACCGCCCATCAGGGCCACCCCCCTCGAACACCTGCACCAGCCGCTCGCCCGCTTCCTCCGCACCCCCGCCCGGACCCGGAAACCGCCCCCGCCCCGCCGGGGGTCTCCCCGGCGGCGGTCGCGCACGCGTCGTCGCCGACAGGACGACGGTGCCGCCCGAACGCCCTCGTCCGGCGTGGCTGTGTCAGCCGCCCGCCCAACCTTTCCGGCTGCGGCAGTGTGCCGCCCGGGGCGGCACGGCTGGGCGCGGCGGCACCCGGCGAGCGAAGCCGGCCCCCGTCCAGCCCGGGCGTGGGACGCCCGCGGGCACCCGTGGGCGCGGGGGTCAGCCGCCCAGTCCCACGAGGTTCGGGATCTCCTGGGTCGCGTACCAGAGCAGCTCGTGGTCGTCCGCCCCGTCCACGATGAACTGCGCGTCGTCGTCGCCCTGGTCCGCCGCCCCCAGCGCGTCCGCGGCCTCCCCGACCTCCTCCTCGGCCTCCGCCGAGTCGACATGCACGGCCGCCGCCTTGCTCAACGGCACGGGACCGGCCACCCGCACCTCTCCGAGCGCCACCGGATCGAGGCCCCGGTCGGGATCGGCCACCGCGTCCCGGTCGGCCACGTCCACCGCCACGACGACCCGCCGTCGCGCGGCCCCGGGATCCACGGCCACCAGCCGCAGCGACGCGTGCGCCGCCCGGTTCAGCGCCGCGTACTCCAACTCCTCGATGTCGTCGGACAGATACCACTCCCGCAGGGCCGGGGTGACGGCGTACGCGACGAACGCCCCCTCCCCCAGCTCACCCGTCTTGTACGCCTCGGCGAGCCCGGGAAGGGTCAGGGGGACGTAGACGCGCATGGCAGGCCGCTTTCGTTAGTCGTGATCTCGGTCGAGCTCTGGGTCGTACACCCGGGCATCCGCCGGGTCGTGCTCCGGGTCGTGCTCGCGGGGCTGAACCGGAGCGTCCGGAGCGAGTCGGCGGTTCGTCGCCGCGGTCTGTTCCCGCGATGCGTCCCGGTCCGCCGCGAAGGCCCCGCGAAGCCTCCGCCAGGCCCTTCAGGATACGTGCGGGCGTCCCCTTTCGAGCGCCCGCCCGGCGCTGCGGACGCGTCCACCCCGGGCCCGTCACCTCACCGGTACACCCGTGCCCCGCCTGGCCCGAACCCCCTCACCGTCACCCTGATAGGTGAACTTCTCCCGGCCCCCGGCAGCGCCCCACGCCTCCTTGCCACGGCCCCTCCCGGCCTCGTACAAGATCCCCATCACCAAGTTACCGACTGGTACCCGCGGCCTCACCGACGAACGGGGATTTCCGATGAACAAGGTCATGACCAGGACCAGGCGCACCCCCGGCACCCGCCCGCCCGTCCGCCACGACACCCGCCGCCCGGGCCGCACCCCGGCCCGTACGACCCCGGGGGACGGCCGCCCGTCGACACCCCGCTCCACGACCGCGGCGCCCGCGATCCAGCCGCCGCCCCGCACCTCCCCCACGCCGCCCGCCACGGCCACCGGGCCGGCCCACCACCCTCGCCCCACCGACCGCTTCGCCGACCTCCTCCTCGCCGTGCTCAGCGGCCGGCGTCCGGTCCACAGCATGCTGCGCCACACCGCCGGGAGGGCCTACGACGAGCTGGCCTGGCTGGCCGAACACGGCACCCTGCGCGTCCCCCACGGCGCCGACCCGGTCGTCCGCGACATCGGCTACTACGTGGCCGGACCGGGCGCCCTGGAGGTCTTCGCCCGCATCGGCGCCGGCGACCGCCTCCGGGCCATGGCCTTCCGCCTGGAACACGGCCCCGACCACCGCTGGCGCTGCACGGCGGTGGAACTCGGCGGCCCGAGGCTCCCTCACCGGGACGACGAGGACTGAACGGCGGCCACGAGCACGAAGGGCCGGACACCCGAAGGTGCCCGGCCCTCACCGCCTCACGCGGCTCGTGTCCCACCGCCGCGCCCGGCGCGGCGGTGTCGCGCGGCGCGCCGCCTACTTCTTGCGGCGGCGGCTGGTCTTCGCCTGCTGCTTGCGGCGCTCCGCGCGGGTGAGACCGTCGGCCTCGGAGCGGATCGGCTCGTCCTCGGGGAGGTCGCCCTCCACGATGCCGCCGTCGCCGTCGACGGTGGGCGCGGAGAAGTGCAGCCGGTCACGGCGCTGCGGGGCCTCCAGGCCCTTCGCGCGGATCTCCGGCCGCGACGCACCCGCCTGGGCCGGCACGGCGTCGCCCTTGTCCAGGGACGGCTTCGTGTCCTCGACCGGGACCTCCTCGACCTGCTGCTCGACCTGGACCTCCAGGTTGAACAGGTAGCCGACGGACTCCTCCTTGATGCCCTCCATCATGGCGGTGAACATGTCGAAGCCCTCGCGCTGGTACTCGACCAGCGGGTCCTTCTGCGCCATCGCGCGCAGGCCGATGCCCTCCTGGAGGTAGTCCATCTCGTAGAGGTGCTCGCGCCACTTGCGGTCCAGCACCGACAGGACCACCCGGCGCTCCAGCTCACGCATGATCTCGGAGCCGAGCTGCGTCTCACGCGCCTGGTACTGCTCGGTGATGTCGTCCTTGATCGACTCGGCGATGAACTCGGCGGTCAGCCCGGCCCGGTCACCGGCGGCCTCCTCCAGCTCGTCGACGGTGACCTTCACCGGGTAGAGCTGCTTGAAGGCGCCCCACAGCCGGTCGAGGTCCCACTCCTCGGCGAAGCCCTCGGCGGTCTCGGCGGTGATGTACGCGTCGATGGTGTCGTCCATGAAGTGCTGGATCTGCTCCTGCAGGTCCTCGCCCTCCAGGACGCGGCGCCGCTCGCCGTAGATGACCTCGCGCTGCCGGTTGAGGACCTCGTCGTACTTGAGGACGTTCTTCCGGGTCTCGAAGTTCTGCTGCTCGACCTGCGACTGCGCCGAGGCGATCGCCCGGGTGACCATCTTGTTCTCGATCGGGACGTCGTCCGGCACGTTCGCCATGGACATCACGCGCTCGACCATCTGGGCCTTGAACAGCCGCATCAGGTCGTCGCCCAGCGACAGGTAGAACCGGGACTCACCGGGGTCGCCCTGACGGCCGGAACGACCGCGCAGCTGGTTGTCGATGCGCCGGGACTCGTGGCGCTCGGTGCCGAGGACGTAGAGCCCGCCGAGCTCCTTGACCTCCTCGAACTCCGCCTTGACCGCTTCCTCGGCCTTCGCGAGCGCCTCGGGCAGGGCGTGCGCCCACTCCTCGATGTGCTCCTCGGGGTCGAGGCCGCGCTGGCGCAGCTCCGCCTCGGCGAGGTCGTCGGGGTTGCCGCCGAGCTTGATGTCCGTACCACGGCCGGCCATGTTGGTGGCGACGGTCACGGCGCCCTTGCGGCCGGCCTGGGCGACGATCGTCGCCTCCCGGTCGTGCTGCTTGGCGTTGAGCACCTCGTGCTGGACGCCGCGCTTGCTCAGCTGCTGCGAGAGGTACTCGGACTTCTCGACCGACGTCGTACCGACGAGGATCGGCTGGCCCTTCTCGTGCTTCTCGACGATGTCGTCGACGACCGCCTCGAACTTCGCGACCTCGGTGCGGTAGATCAGGTCGGACTGGTCCTTGCGGACCATCGGCCGGTTGGTCGGGATCGGGACGACACCGAGCTTGTAGATCTGGTGGAACTCGGCGGCCTCGGTCATCGCCGTACCGGTCATGCCGCAGAGGCCGGGCCGTTCCTTGCCGTTGTGGTCGTGACGCTTGTAGAGGCGGAAGAAGTTCTGCAGGGTGATCGTGGCGAGTGTCTGGTTCTCGTCCTTGATGTCCACCCCTTCCTTCGCCTCGATCGCCTGGTGCATGCCCTCGTTGTAGCGGCGGCCGGCGAGGATACGGCCGGTGTGCTCGTCGACGATCATGACTTCGCCGTCCATGACGACGTAGTCCTTGTCCTTCTTGAAGAGTTCCTTGGCCTTGATGGCGTTGTTCAGGTAGCCCACCAGAGGGGTGTTCACCGACTCGTAGAGGTTGTCGATGCCCAGCCAGTCCTCGACCTTGCTGACACCCGCCTCGTGGATGGCGACGGTGCGCTTCTTCTCGTCGACCTCGTAGTCGCCGGTCTCCTCGATGCCCTTGAGGGGGTTGCCCGGCTCGCCCTTCTTCAGGCGCGTGACCAGCTTGGCGAAGTCGCCGTACCACTTGGTGGCCTGGTCGGCCGGGCCGGAGATGATCAGCGGCGTACGGGCCTCGTCGACGAGGATGGAGTCGACCTCGTCGACGATCGCGAAGTTGTGGCCGCGCTGGACGAGCTCGTCCTTGGACCACGCCATGTTGTCGCGGAGGTAGTCGAAGCCGAACTCGTTGTTCGTGCCGTAGGTGATGTCGCAGTTGTACTGCTCGCGGCGCTGGGCCGGCGTCATGTTGGCGAGGATGCAGCCGACGCTCAGACCCAGGAACTTGTGGACGCGGCCCATCAGCTCGGAGTCGCGCTCGGCCAGGTAGTCGTTGACCGTGATCAGGTGCACGCCCTTGCCCGCCAGCGCGTTCAGGTAGGCGGGCAGCGTGCCGACGAGGGTCTTGCCCTCACCGGTCTTCATCTCGGCGACATAGCCGAGGTGGAGGGCGGCACCGCCCATGATCTGCACGTCGTAGTGGCGCTGGCCGAGGGCGCGCTTGGCGCCCTCACGGACGGTGGCGAACGCCTCGGGGAGCAGGTCGTCGAGGGTCTCACCGTCGGCGTACCGCTGCTTGTACTCCTCGGTGAGGGCGCGCAGCTCGGCGTCGGAGAGGTCGACGAAGTCCTCTTCGATGGAGTTGACCTGGTCCGCGATGCGGTGCAGCTTGCGCAGGATTTTGCCTTCGCCTGCACGCATGATCTTCGAGAGGACGGACACGGGGGTTTGTCTCCTTGCCGGTCGGGCCTGGGGAGGGTCGGTTTCAATGACAGTTGACAGTCTTGAATCACAGCTTGAGCAACGGCCATCGTAAGCGAGGACCCCGCCGTGCCGGGAGGTCTGGCGGTGACAGCTCACCAGGACAACGGGCAGGTGTCGCAGATGGTGCCGCGTTCCGCCCACCAAATGCGCGAATTGTGACCGCGCCCTCACGCACCGCGCCTTTGCTCCGGGTGCTTCCACCCCGCGCGACGGCCTCGGACGGATCGGCCTCCCACGGGATGGCGCCCCCGCGTCCCACCGAGCAGAATCGCCCGATGGAACCCGTCACCCTGACCACCGAGCGCCTGCTGCTGCGCACCGTGGACCAGCGCGACACCGCCACGGTGTACGCCGCCGCGCAGGACCCGGACATCCAGCGCTGGACCACGATCCCCTCGCCGTATCTGCGGGAGCACGCGGAGGGTTTCGTCGAGCGGGCCGTTCCCGAAGGCTGGGCCGACGCCTCGATGTTCACCTTCGGCCTCTTCCTTCCCGCCGGGGAGCTGGCGGGGATGCTGGGCATCACCAGGCGCCTGTCCGGCACCGGCGAGATCGGCTTCTGGGCGACCAGGGAGCACCGCCGCAACGGCTACGTCACCGAGGCCACCCGCGCCGCCGCGCACTGGTCCTTCACCGCACTCGCCCTCGACCGCCTCGAATGGCGCGCCGAGGTGGGCAACGCCGCCTCTCGCGCGGTGGCCGAACGCACCGGCTTCGTCTTCGAGGGCACCCTCAGATCGGGCCTCGACAACAACGGGGTCCGCCGCGACTGCTGGCTGGCCTCCCTGCTCCCCTCGGACCTCGGTCTGCCCTCGGCGACGCCGTACGTACCGGGGCGCTCCTGACCCCGCCGCCCTGACGCCCCGCGCCCGGCCCCGGACGGGCGCGGTCCCGCTGGACGGCGGTCCGTATCCCCAGCTCAGCCCCGCCTGTCAGTCCCCTCCCCTACCCTGCGGAGCATGACCTCCCTTCCGCGCCCCAGCACAGAACTCACCGCAGACGAGGCCCGCAGAATCGCCCTCCGGGCACAGGGCTTCCTCGGAGCCCCGGACCGCAGGTCCGGCGTCCGGGGCGTGCTGCGACACCTGGGCGCGGTCCAGCTCGACACCATCTCGGTCCTCGCCCGCTCGCACGAACTCATCCCGTACGCCCGCCTCGGCGCCGTGGGTCGCACCACCGTCGACAGCGCCTACTGGACGGACACGCACGCCTTCGAGTACTGGTCCCACGCCGCCTGCATCCTCCCCATCGAGGAGTGGCCCCACTTCGCCTTCCGCCGCCGCGCCTACCGCTCCAGCCCGCAGTGGAACCACCAACTCCCGGACGGCGCCTACGAGCGGGTCATCAAGCAGCTCCGCGACGAGGGCCCCCTCACGGCCACGGAGCTGGGCGGTGCGAAGCGCACCAGCGAGTGGTGGGACTGGTCCGGGGAGAAGGTCGCCGTCGAACGCGCCCTGATGCACGGCGAGGTGGTCTGCGTGGAGCGCCGCGGCTGGAAGCGGGTGTACGACCTCGCCGAGCGGGCGATCCCCGGGGACCTCCTCCACGACGAGCTGGACGACAAGGAGTGCGTACGCCGCCTGGTCCGGCTGGCCGGTGAGGCCCTGGGCGTCGGCACCCGCGCGGACATCGCGGACTACCACCGTCTCAAGGGCGAGCAGTTCGACGCGGTGGTCGCCGACTCGGGCCTGGTCCCGGTGACGGTGGCGGGCTGGGCCAAGCCCGCCTGGGCCGACCCGGCGGCGCTGGCCACGCCCCCGCGCGGCCGCCACCGCACCACGCTCCTGTCCCCGTTCGACTCCCTGATCTGGGAGCGGGCCCGCACGGAGCGCATCTTCGGCTTCACCCACCGCCTGGAGGCCTACGTCCCCAAACAGAAGCGTGTCCACGGCTACTTCGCGATGCCGGTGCTGTCCGGCGGCCGGCTCGTCGGCCGCGTGGACCCCGCCCGCGACGGCCGCACCCTGGTCGCCAAGCAGGTCACCCTCGACGGCCCGAAGGCGGTCCCGGCCGTGGCCCAGGCCCTCCTGGAAGCGGCGACCTGGGTGGACTGCACGGACGTGCGCGTGGAGCGGGTCGACGCCCCGGAACTACGGGAGCCGCTGGTGCGCGCCCTGTCCTGATCCACACGAGCGCGCGACTGCGGGCGGGGGCGCCGCTCAGCGGATCTCGAGGATCTTCTCCCGCATCGCGTACACCACGGCCTCCATCCTGGAGTGCAGCTGCAGCTTCTCCAGGATGTTGCGCACATGGTTCTTCACGGTGTTCTCGGAAATGAACAGTTCCTTGGCGATGTCCCGGTTGTTCATACCGGTCGCCACGAGCTTGAGCACTTCCAGTTCCCGGTCCGTCAGCCGCGGCGCCGGCACGAGGCGCCGTTCGTCGGTCCGCTGGATCATGGACTTGAACTCGGTGAGCAGCTTCGACGCCATCGAGGGACTGATCTGCGACTGCCCGTCGGCGACGGCGCGAATGGCGGTGGCCACCTCGTCCGTGGAGATCTCCTTGAGGAGATAGCCGGTCGCCCCCGCCTTGATCGCGTCGTAGAGGTCGGCCTCCTCGTCGCTGATCGTCAGCATGATGATCTTCGCGCTGGGGGCCACCTCCTTGATGGAGGTGCACGCCTCGATACCGCCGCGCTTGGGCATCCGTACGTCCATCAGCACGATGTCGGGCAGCAGGTCCGCGGCCTTGTCGACCGCCTCCGCCCCGTCACCGGCCTCACCGACGACCTGGATGTCCTCCTCGGCGGCGAGCACGATCTCCAGGCCGCGGCGGAAAAGCGCGTGGTCGTCCACGACGAGGACCCGGATCGGCTCCTTCCGTGAGGAGCCCGTGTCGGAGTCCGTGCCGGCGGAGCCGCCGTCGGCATTCGCGTCACGCATCGGTCCGAAACTGCTGTCCGCCATCGTTCCTCCCCCTGAAGGCCGTGGCCCTGTGTTTCTGTGCCATTGCCAACCCAAGGCAACGGCCCCCCGGTTGGGGCCGGTCCGGCCATGATTTCATGCCTGGCCCACCCTGCGGTGACAGAGCGGGCCGCTAGGGGTCGCACACCGGTGCCCCTGGGGGCGCACAAGCGCTCCAGGGGCACCGGCAGGCTGTCACCGGGCGCGCTCAGCCGCCGAGCGCGCCGCCCGCGGCGTCCGGATGCGCCTGGGCGACCATCGGGTCGGTGCTGAGGTGGATGACGCCGTAGTCGTAGGCGTGCCGCCGGTAGACGACACTCGGTTCTTTGGTCTCGGAGTCGACGAAGAGGTAGAAGTCGTGCCCGACCAGCTCCATCTCGTAGAGAGCCTGGTCGAGGGTCATCGGGGATGCCACGTGGGTCTTCTCGCGGACGATGAGGGGGCCTTCGCCCTTCACCTCCAGCGAACCGATCTTCTTGGTGGGAACGCTTTCCGCCTTCTCCTCGTCGGCGACGTATCCGTTGCCGTTGAGCGTGGCCACGCCGGGGACGTGGTCGGCGACCTCCGCGGCCGTCAGACGGCGCGCTCCACGGCGCGTGTAACGCTTGTCGTGCTGCTTGCGCAGCCGGGCCTCCAGCTTGTCCGCCGCCAGGTCGAGCGCCGCATACGGATCGCTTGCCGCTGCCTCGGCCCGGATCACCGGCCCGCGCGAGTGGAGCGTGATCTCCACCCGGTCGCTGCGGTCGGCCTGTCGGGGGTTGGGCTCCTTGGACACCTCGACGTCGAGGCTGATCACCTTGCCGTCGAGCTTCTGGATCTTCTCCAGCTTCAGCTTCTCGGCCACGTGCTTGCGGAACCGCTCGGGCACCTCGGTCTTGCGGCCCTTGACGACGATGTCCACGCAGAACTCCGTTCCCGGATCGCTCCGCTCCACTGGCGGAGCATCTCCCTTGTGCACCAGGTTCCGGTGGCTCCCGGAACCGCGGACTCGGTGACTTCCACCTCCTCCTCCCCCGTGGACAAGATCTCCACCCACCGGCGCGGGGTGATTCGGAAAAGCCGCAGCGCAGCATTCGGATATGTGGTGAACGGCCGGGGCCATTCCCTCACAACCGAACATATCTCGCCCGGCCGGATGTCGTCACCCTCTACTGGGGCGTACCTCCGTTCAGGTGAATTGGCCCTTTCATTACCTGCAACGATGCAAGTTCTCTGTCAGTTCCGGTTTATTTCGAAAGAGTCGGGTGGGGCGGCGACCACCGCCGCGCTGATCCCGTCCTCGGCACCGTTCCCGCCCGTCGTTCCCGTCACCCCCCGTGTGCGCACCGCGTCCTGCGGCTTTCCTCTCGCAACGAACTCTCCCGTCCTCGCCGCATGCCCGCCCCGCGCCGTCCGAACCGCCCGGGCCGCCTCCGCGAGGGAGGCACCCGTGGTCATCAGGTCGTCCACGAGCACGATCGCGCCGCCGTCCAGGAGGGGGGTACCCCCCGCGGCCACCTCCAGAGCACCCGCGAGGTTGTCCAGCCGCCGCCGGGCGCCCAGCCCCGACTGGTCGGCCACCGCCCGCCGCTGCCGCAGCACCCCGGCGACCCGGGCCGGTGTCCCGCCGCGCCGCAGTTCCCCGGCCGCCGCGAGCGCGATCCGCCGCGTGGGGTCGTGCCCCCGCGCCCGCACCGCCCGCCGCGCCGACGGCACCGGGACCAGCAGCACCGCCCCGTCACCACCGGCCCGTACGGCCGCGCGTACGGCCCCCGCCAGGGCCGCGCCGAGCGGTCCGGCGAGAGCCAGCGCACCCCGTTCCTTGTGCGCGATCAGGGTGGCCCGCACCGCGTCCTCGTACGGCGCCGCCGCGTGCACCACGGGCAGCCCCGACGGCTCCGGCGCCGGTCGCACCCGGCACGGCGCGGCTCCGGTCAGAGCCGCACGGCACTCCGGGCAGAGCACCGCGCGAGGCCTCCCGCAGCCCCCGCACTCGGCCGGCAGCACCAGATCAGTGAGGTCACGCCACCACCCCCGCATGTCCTCCACTGTGCCCACGCGGACGAGGCTCCGCCACCCCTGTGGACAACCGCCTGTGGACAACTGACCGCAACCGCAAAGAGGTTGTCACCCACACGAATGACGGGCGCCGGAAGACCGCGGTGCCCTGCCCCACCCTCACCCGGGGTAGACCGGCGCCGACCCTTCCTTGACCACCGTCTGCCACTGCGACCCCGGCGACAGCCGGACGATCCCGTCGGCCGAGTGCGCGACCAGCGGCTGGCTCTCGTCCTCGGACGCGGCGATCTCCTCCACACCGGTGAGCGCCGAGGGCCCGGAGCCCGGCGTCGGGGACCCGTCGACGCGGACGTACCGCATCTGCTGCACGCCACCGCGTTCGCGCCCCACGACCACGAGCTGGCTGTCGCCGGCCCAGGACATGGCGGTGACGTCCTCCAGGTCCGGTGTCACGGACCGCAGTTCGACGATCGAGACGGTGGTGCTCTCGGCGTCGGCGTCCCGCTCGATGCGTCCGATGTACAGCGCCCGCTTGCCCTCGTTCTTGAGGATCAGCGCCACCCGCACCCCGTCGGCGGCCACCCGCACCGCCTCGATGCGGCCGTCGAGGTTGGGCGTTCTGACCTCCAACGGATCACCCATGCCGTCCGTCAGGACCAGCAGACGGGGGTTCTCGGGGTCACGGTCCGCCACCCACAGGTCGCCCCGGCCGTCCCAACTGGGTGTCGTCAGCCGGTCCTTCGCGGTGGCACCGGAGCTGTGCAGCACCGGCTCGCCGATCGTGCCACCCGGCGTCAGCGGCGCCACGTACAGGTCGCTCCCGTCGGCCGACACACCGGCCGCCCGCTCCTCGTCCCGCGAGACGGCGGCCGACCGCAGCTGCTTCTCGCCGTCACCGAGCGCGCCGGGAACGGCCGTCGGCGTGGTCACCGCGCCCTGCCCGGACAGCCGTGCGAGCTTGCGGTCACCGTCGATGAAGTACTCGAAGCTCGCGGTCCTGCCGGAGCCGTGCGAGGCGACGGTGTCGGCCTCGCTCTCACTCAGCGCACACAGCTGCGCGCCGGTCGACCCCTGCAGCTCCACGTCGGTCACGCCCGTGGGCATGTAGTCCTGCAGCGTGAACAGGAGCTGGGCGGCCATCTCCTTGCACCTGCCCGCCGAGACGCGGTCGGCCTTCTTGTTCAGCGGCACGACCAGGATGTTCTGGTCGTCGGGCGTCAGCGCCCGGGTGCCCTTCCTGAGGGCCGTACCGGAGGGGAAACTCGTCCTCGCGACGGGGTTGAGCCAGCTGGTGGGGCCCTGCAGCAGGTCGCGGACCACCTGGGTCACCGGGTCGACCTGGCTGCGCACGTAGACGGGGTCGGCGACGGTGCCCGGCTCACCGGACTGCGCGGCGGAGGTGAAGTAGTACTTGTTGATGGACTTGTAGTTGCGCTCGAAGTCGGACCTGCCGAGCACCACCCCCGACGGCAGTCTGTCGATGCGCCACTGCCGGGTGTCCTTCACGCGCGTGAGGTGCACGGTCCTGCTGTACTCACCGCTGGTGGGTGTGTACGCGTGCTGCTCGTCGACCCGGGCGACCCTCTTGCCCGACAGCTCGAACCGGTAGTCGTAGGCGTCGGGCCGGTCCTCGGTGACGGCGGGGTAGGGGGTCGGGGCCTCGGCGAGGACCGTGGTCGACTCGTTCGGATCCCACTCCTTGGCCGCCTCGCCGGTCAGGTACTTGCGCGCGGTCTCGTATTTGAGGTCGTCGCTGGTCAGGGCCTCCAGGAAGCCCTGCACGATCTCCTGCGGCTCGGCGTCGTCGGCGGGCGGCAGCGCGAAGACCCGCACCTTCGAGTCCTGCCTCGGGGTGGACTCGACGTCGCGCATGTCACCGCTGCCTGGCATCGACGCGCACCCCGCCAGCAGGGCGGCACACACACCGACACTCCCGAGACGCACGGCCGTCCGCCCCGGACGCCTGCGGCCGCCTTCCGCGCGGTCAGCGCCCACGGAATGCCTCCCCCTGCTCGTGCCGCCGCTCCGCACCACTGTCGGCCGGCTTCTGCGCTTCCTCGCCCGCACCGTCGTCGGGCCGCCGCGCGGGCGGTGCCGACGGCGGTGTCGCGGCCGGCCCGGCCGGCCGGGGCACCACGCGCGCGCCGTTGCCCGGCAGCGCCGTCGGATCCGCCGTGGGAGCCTGTCCGGCGCCCGGCCGGGGCCCTATGGCCGCCCGGGCGGCCCCGTGCTCACCGGTCTGCACCGGCACCGTGGCGAGCTTGCCGCCGCCCCCGAGCGGCCGACCGGCGTCGTTGAGTCCGCGATGACGCCGCGAGTCCTTGGGCTCCAGGGGTATCGGGGACCCGCGCAGCGGCTCGTCCGCCGTCCTCGGCAGCGTGAGCCGGAACTGCGAACCGCCGCCCGGCTCGCCCCACGCCTGCAGCCAGCCCCCGTGCAGCCGGGCGTCCTCCAAGGCGATGGACAGCCCCAGTCCCGTACCACCGGTCGTCCGCGCGCGTGCCGGGTCCGCCCGCCAGAAGCGGCTGAAGACCCGCGTCGCCTCCCCCGGCTTGAGGCCCACACCGTAGTCGCGCACGGCCACCGCGACCGCGCCGCCCGCCGCCGCGAGCTTGACCAGGACGTCCTTGCCCTCGCCGTGCTCCACGGCGTTGACCACGAGGTTGCGCAGCACGCGCTCCACCCGCCGGGCGTCGGCCTCGGCCACGACGGGCTGCTGGTTGCCCAGCACCCGTATCCGTGTCCCCTTGCGCTCCGCGAGGGGCTGCGCCCCGCTGACGACCTTGCGCACGACCTCACGCAGGTCTATCGGTTCGGCCTCCAGGGCCGCCGCGCCCGCGTCGAACCGGCTGATCTCCAGCAGGTCCGCGAGCAGCGACTCGAACCGGTCCAGCTGGTCGGCGAGCAGTTCGGCCGACCGCGCGGTGACCGGATCGAAGTCCACCCGCGCGTCATGGATGACGTCCGCCGCCATCCGTACGGTCGTCAGCGGCGTCCGCAGCTCGTGCGACACGTCGGAGACGAACCGCCGCTGCATCCGTGACAGGTCCTCCAGCTGCTGGATCTTCAGCTGCAGGTTCTGCGCCATCTTGTTGAAGGCCTCGCCGAGCCGCGCGATGTCGTCCTCGCCGCTGACCTTCATCCGTTCCTGCAGCCGCCCGGCGGACAGCCGCTCGGCGATCCCGGCCGCCATCCGCACGGGCGTGACGACCTGCCGCACCACGAGCCAGGCGATGGCCCCGAGCAGCACCACGACGAACAGCCCGGCCGTCGCCAAGGTCCCCTTGACCAGGCTCAGGGACTTCTCCTCCTGCGTGAGCGGGAAGAGGTAGTACATCTGGTACGGCTTGTTGTTGGGATCGTTGACCTGTTTGCCGATGATCAGCCCCGGCTGGGGCTCCTGCCCGTTGTAGTAGTGGATCCGGGTGTAGCTCTGTACGGCGCCGGTGCCGTCGTCGACCTGCTCACGCAGCTCCACGGGCACACTGAGGTCCCACTCCACGCCTCCGGAGACGCGCGGGCCGAGACTCCCGGTGTCGCCGTCGGCGGAGGCCGGGCTGAGCGTCACCACGTCGAACGCGCCCTGGCCGCCGCTGGAGAGCGAGGTCACCAGGTTGGTCGTCCACTCGCCGACGTTCTGCACCCGGTCGCCGTCCGGATCCGGGTTCTCGTTCCCGGCCGCGCTCGCGTCGTCGTCGGCCTTCTGCTCGGCGACCGTGAACCCGCCGGTGGCCTGGCTCTGCGAGGCCTTGACCTTGGCGTCCAGCAGCCCGTTGCGGACCTGCCCGATGACGACGAAGCCCAGCAGCAGCACGACGCTGAGCGACATCAGCAGCGTCGTCACGACGATCCTGAGCTGGATGTTGCGCCGCCACAGCCGCATCACAGGCAGCAACGGACGGCGCACCCAGCGCATGAACAGCCTCAGGACCGGGCTGCCCTGGACTCCGCCCTGGAGCAACCCGCCCTCCAGCAGACGCCTCCAGCCGGAACCGGGCGCCTTCCGGCCGACAGGCCGCTCCGCGCGGGTCCCCGGCTGGCCGGGCGCCGAAGCGGCACTGTCACCGGACATGTCAGCTGGGCCCTGCCTTGTATCCGACACCACGGACGGTCACCACGATCTCCGGCCGCTCCGGGTCCTTCTCGACCTTGGAGCGCAGCCGCTGCACATGCACGTTCACCAGACGGGTGTCCGCCGCGTGGCGGTACCCCCAGACCTGCTCCAGCAGGACCTCCCGGGTGAACACCTGCCACGGCTTGCGCGCCAGCGCGACCAGCAGGTCGAACTCCAGGGGCGTCAGCGCGATCGACTGTCCCTCACGCTTCACCGAGTGCCCGGCCACGTCGATGACCAGGTCACCTATGGCGAGCTGCTCCGGCGCCGGCTCCTCCGACCGCCTCAGGCGCGCCCGGATCCGGGCCACCAGCTCCTTCGGCTTGAACGGCTTCACGATGTAGTCGTCCGCGCCCGACTCCAGGCCGACCACCACATCGACGGTGTCGCTCTTGGCCGTGAGCATCACGATCGGCACCCCGGACTCCGCCCTGATCAGGCGGCACACCTCGATCCCGTCGCGGCCAGGCAACATCAGATCCAGCAGCACCAGATCCGGTTTGGCCTCGCGGAACGCGGCCAGCGCCTTGTCGCCGTCGGCTACGAAAGACGGCTCAAAACCTTCACCACGCAACACAATGCCGAGCATCTCGGCCAGTGCGGTGTCGTCGTCGACGACAAGGACTCGTCCCTTCATGAATGCCATCATCCCATTAACTAAATCGTTACCTGGCGTGACCTGTCACACAGCTCTGCGAGCGCCTCGGCGGTCACGGGCGACACGACCCCCTCCTCGGTGACGATCGCCGTCACCAACTCGGGCGGTGTCACGTCGAACGCGGGGTTGTACGCCTGGGTCCCCAGGGGTGCCACCGCGATCCCGCCTCCCGCCTCCGCTCCCGCCACCGGAACCTGAGGGGCCGTGATCTCCGTCACCTCATGACCCGCGCGCTGTTCCACCTCGATGGACGCCCCGTCCGGGGTCTCCGTGTCCACCGTCGTCAGCGGTGCCACCACGATGAACGGCACGTGGTGGTACCGGGCGAGCACCGCGAGCGGATAGGTCCCGACCTTGTTCGCCACCGATCCGTCGGCAGCGATCCGGTCGGCCCCCACCAGCACCGCGTCCACCTCTCCGGCCGCGAACAGCGAGCCCGCGGCATTGTCCGTGAGCAAGGTGTACGCCATGTGGCTGCGCGCCGCCTCATAAGCGGTCAGCCGGGCCCCCTGCAGCAGCGGCCGCGTCTCGTCCACCCACAGCCGCCGCAGGCGGCCCACCCGGTGCGCCGCGAGCGCCACCGCGAACGCCGTGCCCTCACCACCCGACACCAGCGCCCCCGTGTTGCAGTGCGTGAGCACGCGGTGCCCGCCGCCCGGCAGCAGCTCGTCCAGCAGTGCCAGACCGTGCGCGGCCATCCGGGAACTGGCCTCGGCGTCCTCCCCGTGCAGCGCCCGCGCCGCGGCGAGCGCCGCCTCGGCGGCCCGCTTCCGGTCGCCCGTCCGGCCCAGCTCGGCCCGGTGCGCGGCCCGCGCCCGGCGCACACCCACCGCGAGGTTCACCGCGGTGGGCCGGGCACCCTCCAGCGCCTCGGCGGCGTCCTCCACGTCGAACCCGCGCACCGCGGCGAGCGCGACGCCGTACGCCCCGGCGATCCCCAGCAGCGGCGCCCCGCGCACGGCGAGCGAACGGATCGCCTCCACCAGCGCGGGCGCGTCCGTGCACACCAGCTCGACCTCCTCGGCCGGCAGTCTCGTCTGGTCGAGGAGGACCAGGACGGGGCCTTCGGGCGGCTCGTCCCATCGGATCGCGGGTATCCCGGTCGGCCGGGTGTCGTCGCCGGATCGCGCGTACTGATCAGCCATGCGGTCAGTCTGCCCCGTATCCGCCGGACAATTGAAGGTACGCAGCGAACACGGCCCCCGGTCACTTCGCGCGGACCGCGTGGCACGATGGGCGCCAAGCTGCCGCCGCGACCGCGGACGAGCACCGTGAAGGAGCGACGATGAAGGACACTCCGGGCTGGGCCTCGCCCGGATCCGCCCCCTCCGGCGGCCAGGAACCGGACCCCCAGGGCTCCGCGCGGCCCGAGGACCGGACCGACGCGGACCGCGCACAGCCCGCGGACCAGCCGGGCCCCGGCCAGGCGCCTCAGCAGTCCAAGTGGTCCAAGGAGCAGCCGCCGCCCGCCCAGTGGTCCGCTCCCACCCCGCAGGCACCCGGCCCGACCCCGCCACCACCGCCCGTCCCGGGCTGGGGCGGACACCCCGGCCACGGAGCCCCCGGCGGCCGTCCGGGCCCCGGAGCCCCCGGCTACGGCACTCCCGGCTGGGGCGGCGGCTGGGGCGGCCCCCCGCCCGCGGCCAAGCCCGGCGTGATCCCGCTGCGCCCGCTCGGCATCGGCGAGATCCTCGACGGCGCGGTCTCCACCATGCGCACGTACTGGCGCACGGTCCTCGGCATCTCCCTGGCCGTCGCGGTCGTCACCCAGATCGGCGTCATCCTGCTCCAGGGCCTCGTCCTCGACGACACCGCGAGCGCCGACGCCCTCAACGACCCGACCGCCACCCCCGGCGAACTGGGCCGCGCCCTGGGCGACACCCTGCTGAGCACCTCCGTCGTCATGGTGATCTCCCTGCTGGGCACCATCATCGCGACGGCCCTGCTCACGACCGTGACCAGCCGCGCCGTCCTCGGCAGGTCCGTGACCACCGCCGAGGCCTGGCGCGACGCCCGCCCGCAGCTGCTGAGGCTGGCGGGACTGACCGTCCTCCTGCTCGTGACCGCCGTCCTGATCATGGCCGTCGGCGTCCTGCCCGGCGTGCTCCTCGCGGCCGGCGGCTCCACCGGCGGAGGCGTCCTCCTCGCCCTCTTCGGCGGACTGGGTGCCTTCGTCCTCACCGTGTGGCTGATGATCCGCTTCTCGCTCGCCTCGCCCGCGCTGATGCTGGAGAAGCAGGGCGTCGGCAAGTCCCTCGGCCGCTCCGTCAAACTGGTGCGCGGCTCCTGGTGGCGGGTCCTCGGCATCCAGCTGCTCGCCGCGATCATCGCCTACATCGTCGCGTCGATCGTCGTGATCCCCTTCTCCTTCGCGGGCGCCGCCCTGGACGGGGACGGCATCTCCGGCCTCCTCGCCACCGGCGGCACCACACTCGGCTGGACCTACCTCGTCATCAGCGGCGTCGGCGCGGTGATCGGGTCCACGCTCACCTTCCCGATCAGCGCGGGCGTCACCGTGCTCCTCTACATCGACCAGCGCATCCGCCGCGAGGCCCTCGACCTCGAACTGGGCCGCGCCGCCGGCCTCCAGGGCTACGGCGACGCCCCGGGCGCCACCCCGGGGAGCTGACGGGGTGAGCCCGGCGGGGGGAGCACTGACAGCCGTACCGATGTCGTGGCGCTCGGCGGACGAGCCGCCCCTCACCCTCCCGCGCGACCCCGCGCGGGAGGCGGCCCGACGCGAGCTGTCCAAGAACATGTACCACCAGAACGACCCCAGTTGGTACGAGCGCGCCCTGGACGCCTTCTGGGAGTGGCTCGACAAGGTCTTCGGCGCCGCTTCCGCCGCCACCCCGGGCGGCACGCTCGGCCTCGTCGTCATCGTCCTGGCCGTACTGGCCCTGCTGGGCGCCCTGTGGTGGCGTCTCGGCACCCCCCACCGCTCCCCCGCCTCCTCCGCCGTCCTCTTCGACGACCGCCCCCGCAGCGCCGCCGAACACCGGGCGGCCGCCGAGGCGCAGGCCGCCCAGAGTCACTGGAACCAGGCCGTCCAGGAACGCATGCGCGCCGTCGTCCGCTCCCTGGAGGAGCGCGCCCTGCTCGACGTACGCCCCGGCCGCACCGCGGACGAGGCGGCCTCCGAAGCGGGCACGTCGCTCCCCGGCCACGCGGACCGGCTGCACACCGCCGCCCGGGACTTCGACGACGTCACCTACGGCGGCCGGTCCGCGGCCGAGGAAACGTACCTCCGGCTCACCGCCCTCGACACCGACCTGGAACGCGCCAGGCCCGCGCCGGCGGGCAGCACCCCCGAGACCGCGAGCACCGCCCGCCCGGGAGCCGCCGAATGACCACCGAGGCCACGCGTCCGTCCACCTCGGTCTCGCCCACGGCCCGCCAGGTGTGGACCCGCGCCCGCGGTGTCGTCCTCGCGGCGGTGATCCTCCTGGCGGCCGCCGCCGTCATCGCCGTGATCCGCTCCGGCGCCGAACACGGCCGCCTGGATCCACGCTCCGCCGACACCGACGGCAGCCGCGCCGTCGCCGAACTCCTCGACGACCGGGGCGTGTCCACCCGGCTGGTCACCACCCTCGACCGCGCGACCGCCGCGGCCGGCCCCGACACCACCCTCCTGGTCGCGAACCCGGACCTGCTGACCGACTCCCAGCAGCGCCGCCTCCGCGCGGCGACCGAGGACTCCGGCGGACGCACGGTCCTGGTGGCCCCCGGCCCCCCGTCCGTGAGCACCCTCGCCCCCGGCGTCACCGCCGACGCCGCCCTCAGCCTGGACTCCACACTCAGGCCGCGCTGCGAACTGCCCGCCGCCCGCCGCGCGGGCAGCGCCGACACCGGCGGAATCCGCTACGACGTCACCGTCGGCGCGGCCGACACCTGCTACCCCGAGAACGGCCTGCCCACCCTGGTGCGCGTCCCGGCGGCCGAGGGCAAGGGCGACACCGTCGTCCTCGGCGCCCCCGACATCCTCCTCAACAGCAGCCTCGACGAGCAGGGCAACGCCTCCCTCGCCCTGCAACTCCTCGGCTCGCGCCCGCATCTGGTCTGGTACCTCCCCTCGCTCTCCGACTCCGCCCCCGACACCGGCGACCGCGGCCTCCTCGCCCTGCTCCCCCCGGGCTGGCTCTGGGGCACCCTGCAGCTCCTCCTCGCCGGCGCCCTCGCCGCCTTCTGGCGGGCACGCCGATTCGGCCCCCTGGTGCCCGAGAACCTCCCCGTCGCGATCCGCGCCTCCGAAACCGTCGAAGGCCGCGCCCGCCTCTACCGCAAGGCCGACGCCCGCGACCGCGCGGCCGCCGCTCTGCGCTCCACCACCCGCACCCGCCTCGCCCCCCTGGTCGGCGTCCCCGTCTCCCGGGCCCACACACCCGAGGCCCTGCTCCCCGCGCTGTCCGCCCACCTCCACGGCGACGGACAGCCCCTGCACCCCCTGCTGTTCGGCCCGCCGCCCGGCGACGACGCGGCCCTCATCGCCCTCACCGACCGACTCGACGCCCTCGAAAGAGAGGTACGCCGTTCATGATGGACCCGACCACTGACAACGCCGGGACCACCGGGGACCCGGGCACCGCCCGAGCCTCCCTGGAGGCCCTGCGCGCCGAGATCGCCAAAGCCGTGGTCGGCCAGGACCCCGCCGTGACCGGCCTCGTCGTCGCCCTCCTGTGCCGCGGACACGTCCTGCTGGAAGGGGTCCCCGGCGTCGCCAAGACGCTGCTCGTCCGGGCCCTCGCGTCCGCGCTCGAACTCGACACCAAGCGCGTCCAGTTCACCCCGGACCTCATGCCGAGCGACGTCACCGGCTCCCTCGTCTACGACACCCGCAGCGCCGAGTTCTCCTTCCAGCCCGGCCCGGTCTTCACCAACCTCCTCCTCGCCGACGAGATCAACCGCACGCCCCCCAAGACCCAGTCGTCCCTCCTCGAAGCGATGGAGGAACGCCAGGTCACGGTCGACGGCACCCCGCGCCCGCTCCCGGACCCGTTCCTGGTCGCCGCGACCCAGAACCCGGTCGAGTACGAGGGCACCTACCCCCTCCCCGAGGCACAACTGGACCGCTTCCTCCTCAAGCTGACGGTCCCGCTCCCGTCCCGCGAGGACGAGATCGACGTCCTCACCCGTCACGCCGGAGGCTTCGACCCGCGCGACCTGCGCGCCGCCGGCCTACGCCCCGTCGCGAACGCGGCCGACCTCGAAGCCGCCCGCGCCGCCGTGGCCAGGACGACCGTCTCCCCCGAGATCACCGCCTACGTCGTGGACATCTGCCGCGCCACCCGTGAGTCTCCCTCCCTCACCCTCGGCGTCTCCCCCCGAGGCTCCACGGCCCTCCTCGCGGCCTCCCGCGCCTGGGCCTGGCTGACGGGCCGCGACTACGTCATCCCCGACGACGTCAAGGCACTCGCCCTGCCGACACTGCGCCACCGCGTCCAGCTCCGCCCGGAGGCCGAGATGGAGGGCGTGACGGCCGACTCGGTCATCAACGCGATCCTCGCCCACGTCCCCGTCCCCCGCTGATGGCCCCCACCGGACGCGCCGCGCTCCTCGCGGCCCTCGGCACCCTCCCCGTGGGCATCTGGGAACCCAGCTGGACGGGCATCCTCGCCGTGAACGCCCCCCTGGCCCTGGCCTGCGCCTGCGACTACGCCCTCGCCGCTCCCGTACGCCGCCTGGGCCTCCTGCGCTCCGGCGACACCTCCGCACGCCTGGGCGAGACCGCGGACGTCACCCTCACGGTCACCAACCCCACCAACCGCCCCCTGCGCGCCCACCTCCGCGACGCCTGGCCCCCCAGCAGCTGGCTCCCCGGCTCCGAGGTGACCGCCTCCCGCCACCCCCTCGCGATCCCCCCGGGTGAACGCCGCCGCGTCACGACCCGGCTGCGCCCCACCCGCAGGGGCGACCGCCAGGCGGACAGGGTCACGATCCGCTCCTACGGCCCGCTCGGCCTCTTCGCCCGCCAGGGCAGCCACCGGGCCCCCTGGACCGTACGTGTGCTGCCCCCGTTCACCAGCCGCAAGCACCTGCCGTCCAAGCTGGCCCGGCTGCGCGAACTCGACGGCCGCACCAGCGTCCTGACCCGGGGCGAGGGCACGGAGTTCGACAGCCTCCGGGAGTACATCCCCGGCGACGACACCCGTTCGATCGACTGGCGCGCCACGGCCCGCCAGTCGTCGGTGGCGGTACGCACCTGGCGTCCCGAACGAGACCGTCACATCCTGCTCGTGCTGGACACCGGCCGCACCTCCGCGGGCCGCGTGGGTGACGCCCCCCGTCTCGACGCCTCCATGGACGCGGCTCTCCTCCTGGCCGCCCTCGCCTCCCGCGCCGGCGACCGCGTGGACCTCCTCGCCTATGACCGTCGCGTACGCGCCCTCGTCCAGGGCCGCTCGGCGGGTGACGTCCTGCCCTCCCTGGTCAGTGCCATGGCCCCGCTCGAACCGGAACTCGTCGAAACGGACGCCCGGGGCCTCGCGGCCACCGCACTCCGTACGGCCCCCCGTCGCGCCCTGATCGTTCTGCTCACCACCCTCGACGCGGCCCCCGTGGAACAGGGCCTTCTCCCCGTTCTGTCCCGCCTCACCCAGCGCCATTCGGTTCTGGTGGCCTCGGTCGCCGACCCGCACATCGCCCGGATGGCCGAGGCGCGGGGCACCACGGACGCCGTCTACGAGGCGGCGGCCGCAGCCCAGTCACAAGCGGACCGCCACCGCACCGCAGACCAACTTCGTCGGCACGGCGTCACGGTGGTCGACGCGACTCCGGACAACCTGGCGCCGGCCCTCGCGGACGCCTACCTGGCATTGAAGGCAGCGGGACGTCTCTGATCAGAGGTCGTCATGACGACGTCATGACGGGGGTGGAAAACCCCGGATACCCCTGGAAACGCAGAAAGGCCCACACCATAGGTGTGGGCCTTTCTCAATATTTGTTCGGCGGCGTCCTACTCTCCCACAGGGTCCCCCCTGCAGTACCATCGGCGCTGTAAGGCTTAGCTTCCGGGTTCGGAATG